>CAYYIQ010000023.1:0-23165 GCA_964472005.1 uncultured Bdellovibrionales bacterium
GATAGACCGGCGTAAAAAGTATCTTCCATCGCAGCAATTGCGGTATTCGCAGAACAATTCTGAGTCGCGATCGAGTTTAACCCAATAGAAAAATTATGTACCGACCTCGAAAACGCCATCGGGGATGAAGGTTCGTTTTTTGCTAATGACTCCAATAGCTCAACTGTAGAATTTGCCTCACCATATCGACTCGCGAATACAATCTCCATTTTCTCGTCTGGATAATTTTCGCAGGAGCGATTACATAAATATAACAATACTTTACTAACCGGACTTAATTTCTTTCTGAAAGTTAAAGGTAAAAATGAAACCGAAGGCCCCTTATACATATCTTCTGAAGTCGGCCCCTCAAAAGGATCAGAAAGCGGACTCCCCTCGGACCAGCCAACCCACTCTTCAACTGAAGGCATGCAAGATGACCAGGCACTCCACTTTGCCACTTTAAATCTAAGACTTTGAACCACTGGAACTATCCAATGTTCTAAAATGTCATTACTCTGAGATATCAAAACTACTTATAATCAATGTTTTTCAGTAAAATAGGAGGTCTATTTTTAGCATAGAAACGTCAAGCAATACCATAACGCTTCCCAATTAATGGATCCCGTACTGCGAAATAAACCCATTTACTCATACGGAGAGAAGAAACATTCCGACAAAATTCATCCGCAACAAACCCAGGAGAGATTCGCCCTATTCAAAACAGCGACGCCCTCTGAATATTGCCATTTCTGACAGATCTTAAGCCGACCTCAGAATATTTACAAATTGATAGTTGCTGATTTAAATACAATCCTTGAGAAAATGCTCAAGGGGCAGTATCTAACTTACCTACTAATATCATAATATAACTTCATAAATCTTGTTAAAATATCCTTATAGAGTCATTGCGATCCCACTTGCCACACTGCTGTTGATCGCTGGTGCAATCCTATACGGAACGATAATTTTACCTTTCCGCATTTACGTACTTAGGAAAAAATCGATAGAAGAAACCCGGCACGCGATCTCACGTGGGATAAAAAGATACTTGGGAGTATTACGTTTTTTCAACTTACTAAAGCTAAGAGTCATTAACTACGATAAAGCTAGAGATTTAGAGCCCGTAATCTTTATCGCGAACCATCCCTCAATTTTTGATATTTTATTTTTTATTTCACTATTCCCCACCGCCAGCTGTATTGCCAAAAAAAGTTTAAAAAACCATTCTCCCTATTCTCTCGTAGTCCGCTGGGGCAACTATATTACAGCAAAAAAAGACTCAAATATTCTGGATCAAGCCAACAAGGAAATAAGTGCTGGTAATTCTGTTATTATTTTTCCAGAAGGAACCAGATCCTCCAAAAAATTCCACTTAAATGGCTCCGGCAAATATAAATTCCATCGTGGCGCAGCAAACCTTCACCTCCTAAGTAAAACCAGAATAATTCCAATCACAATCAAATGCTCCCCTCTAGCTTTGGCGAAAGATCAACGATGGTACGAGGTCCCAAATAAGGTATGCGAAGTTGAGATGTTTTTTCATACCGATTTCGAGTTTAAAAAAGACCACGATCACCAATACCGGACCATCTCTAGCCGAACCATCACACAAGAACTAGAAGAGTTCTTTGAACACAACAGATAGAATCTTTTTAGCCTCTCAACTAACCCAAAGTCCTCTGATACTGAGCAAAAGTAAGTATGAACTTGATTTCCCTATAGGATCACTTGTAGTATAACTGGAACGAATTTAAATTTTTGGGGTATCGTCAACGGGGTGCGTGAAATTGTCCATCGATTTTCGCCGTTAACAATATCCGAGTCGCAAACTCACTCAAAGAATTTAACTTCTTATCCAAAAATGCACTCGGAGTTTTTAATGAACGAAGCTGAACTTGAAAGAGATTTAAAAGAATTAATAATATCGACCTTAGCGCTCGAAGATATCACCACAGAAGATATCGACACGGAAGCGCCCTTATTCGGCGACGGCCTAGGGCTTGACTCAATAGACGCGCTCGAAATTGGTTTGGCAGTATCTAAGAAATTTGAAGTAAAGTTAAGTCCTGACTCTGAAGATGTAAAACAACATTTTCACAGTATAAAATCCCTAACGAATTTTATCATCGAAAGTAAGAAAGATGTACAAGACTAAAAATTGATATGTTAAATAAAATTGAAACTAGAGCCAAAGCACTAATGGTCGAAATGCTAGCTCTTAAACCGGAGCAACTCACCCCTGACGCATCACTCGTCGACGACCTTAATATGGACAGCATCGACACAATCGATCTCTTAATGAAGTTAAGTGACGAATTCGAATTAGATCTCAACCCAGCTGACTTCGAAAATTGCAAAACAATTAGTGATTTCACAGGAATTCTCCAAATTAAAATCCAAGAACATAAATGACTACTCGTGCAAATCCCTACTCTAATTCCCGAAAATCACGTCTTAAAAATACACGAAAATAAAGCTACGCTTTCATTCGTAGTCTCAGAGTCACTACCAGACATCAAAGATCACTTCCCAGAAGTAAGATTGGTCGCTGGCTACTATCAGTTTATTTGGATAAACTACCTAATAGACAAAACATTTAAAAATAAATACATTTCTCAAATAATTGATACCAAGTACAAAGAAAAAATAGTTCCCGGGGATGAAATCTCCATTTCACTCGAATGGAGTTTCGAAAGAGCTACAAAAGATCAACTTATTAATTTTAAAATCACCACAAAAGACTCAGTAACCCGTAGCCAGGGAAAATTGAAAATAGATTCGCCTAAATAATGTACAAAGCATGTTTAATTATTCCAGTTTTTCGCCATATTTCACAACTTGAAAGATGCGCAGAAGAAATCCGTGCTAGCAACCTCCAAGTATTTTTAGTTGACGATGGGAACAATGAGGAAGACAGAAAAAAGCTCCTTGCCCTTGAGGACAAGTACAACTTCAAAGTATTAAGTCATCGAGAGAATCTAGGAAAAGGGGCGGCCCTAAAAACTGCGATTCAACACGCCGCAACCCTGGGATATACCCACGCAATTCAAATAGACGCCGATGGCCAACACGATCTAAACGATATTCAACAATTTATTGACGTAAGTCGTCTTAACCCACACTCACTAATTTTAGGAACTCCTATATTCGATTCAACTGCACCAATGTGTAGAGTTTATGGCAGAAAAATCACGACTGCTGTACTTAGGCTAGAAACATTTAGCAATAAAGTCAGTGACGCATTATTTGGATTTAGAGTCTATCCTGTTACTGAAACTAAAAAAGTAATTGACGACTCAGCAACTTCCGATCGCATGGGTTTTGATCCAGAAATCGTCGTAAGACTTTCTTGGGACGACGTTGACATTATTTCCATTCCCTCTAAGGTAATTTATCCACCTGACGGGTTCTCGAATTTCAGATACTTCGACGACAACATCTCGTTTATTTTATTACACACTAAACTGCTATCCCAAGCCATCCCAAAGTTACTGATTGCACGCCCATGCAAAAAATTAAAAAACTACTTAGCCAAAAATTCGTCATTCAAATGGTTTGAAAAGAAAGAGCATGGGAATCAGTTCGCCTTAAAACTTGTTCTCTTGCTTTATAAACTTGGAGGTAAAAAATTATTAGAAATTCTACTTTACCCCGTTATTCTATATTTTTTTATTGTTGATCCATCGGCACGAAAGAGCTCAAAAGAATATTTATGGAAGGTCCACAATACTAGCAACAACTCGCTCCCTGAACCTACGTGGCGACATGTGTTTCATCACTTCTATCGCTTTGGGCTAAAAATAGTCACTTCTATTCAAGCATGGATTGGCGACATTAAAGTTGAAGACATCGATTGGCACAATCGACACATCATGTACGAACTTCTAGAAGAAAAAAAAGGCGGTATTATAATAAGCGCCCATTATGGGTGTCTTGAAATATGCAGAGCACTCAAAAAAACAAAACCGAGACTCAAAGTCGTCCCACTGATGTATTTGAAAAATGCAAAAATATTTAGGGGGTTTTTAAAAGAGATAAACCCCGCGTCAATAGAAGAAGTTATTGAAATTGATAAAATCCACGCGGGTATTGCCACTAACATTCAATCTAGAATCGACAACGGTCAATTTATCAGCATTCTTGCTGATAGAATCTCTGAAAATTCTAGCGACTCTCGCACCATTAAAATCAACTTTATGGGCGAGGATGCCCTAATACCCGAAGGCCCATACACACTGGCTTCGATATTTAAGTGCCCGGTAGTCACGTTTATTACTTATTACGATGAAAAATTAAAAAAACATCAAGTTTACATTAACAGAATTGACTCTCAAAACGACCTCTCCACTACGCGCCGAGAGAAATCAGTCCAAATGGCTAAAACATTTTTTTCAGATTTGGAACATCATTGCCTACAAC
This sequence comes from uncultured Bdellovibrionales bacterium, assembly GCA_964472005.1. Taxonomy (GTDB): domain Bacteria; phylum Bdellovibrionota_C; class UBA2361; order SZUA-149; family DAOLCO01; genus CAYYIQ01. The sequence goes on from CAYYIQ010000023.1 coordinate 4,402, forward strand.
AACCCTATGAGTGGTTTAACTTTTTTCCTTTCTGGAAAAAAATGTAACCTTCTTACCGCTTGCTTCTATGTTACTCACAGTTTTCACCGAATTCCAATTGAATGACCCCATTTTTTGAATTCGGCTCTTTATTCAAATTTCCTAGCGAGTTAATTTGATCTTGATGTTCTGCTATCTTCAAAAACAACTGTCTAATGTCTTGGTCTTTAACTTTTCCCAAGTTCTCTACTAGTATAACTTCAGTCGGACTTCCCTGAAGGACAAATATTTTACCTATCACAGGATGAACACCGATTAAGGAATATTTTCCAAGCCCTTCATTCTCAACATAAATCTCAAATTGAACTAATTCCTTCTTTTGTGACAACAAAGTGACTTTAATAGGTTGAATTTCTTCAATGCCTCGCAAATTACGATTAGTGACATCAATAGCCATTGGAGAGAAAGAACATCCCAGAAATAGATGTAGAATAACGACTAAAAGTACTTTTGGTAAATTCACTCTCTTCGACTCCTCACATTAATAGGCAACATTAGATTTGCTAATAAAAAGGAAAAAATAACTCCTAACGAAATAACTGCTGCAAGTGACTGCAGAAGAGGTGTGGAACTGAAAGAAAAAAAGCCAAATGTTATTACAGTCGACAGCATAGAAAGAAACACGGAAAACATGCTTGAAGAATTGTCGTAATCTCCATGGTCTCTTAATAGAAATATTGAATAATCAATTCCTAAACCTAGAACGATCACCAGCGCTAGAACTGAGAAAAAATTCACCGCCAATCCCAGAATACCTAAGACAGAAAAAGAAAGTAATCCGGCAAGCATTGTCACCACAATAACCTTAACTGCATTTTTGAATCCATAAACCATAATCAATAGAGCAAAAATGATAAAGTACGCAAGTGCAACCTGTGAAATTGCGATTTGGCGAGACTCTTCAAAAAGCAAGGAGATTTCCTTCGGTTGATTTAGAAGCCGAACAAAACTCGTCTCCATAGCGCCCCAGTCCTTTAACTCGATTTCGAACTCCCTAATACTCTTAACCCCATAAAGACTTATAAGCCCCTTTCTTTCGGCGCGACTTCCAACCAAGTCTCCGCCATTTTCAACTGAATTTTTATATCGTTCAAGGATTTCATCACTCAGGCCTATTTCATTCAACACGTTTAGAATTCCTGAGCGATTGTTTTTCTGAAATAAGGAAAAGGCTTTAAAGCTTTCGCTTTTTTCTAAATTAGTCCGATAAAATGGATCATTTGGAAGATAACCCTTAAGTTTTCCACTAAGTTTTTGATTAGAAAGGAACTTGCTTAATTCAAAACGATTTTTACTCGAAAACCCTTCCGAGATGACCAAATATGCTGATGGAATTGTCATACGATTACGACCGTCAATCCATTTAATTTCAGACAAAAGTGCTTCATTAGGGGATTGCAACAATCGAATATCATCGTTGAACTTTAGCTTTGTAAGTCCAGAAATAAGTAAAAGAAAAAAACTTAGACCAATAAACCAGCGAGTCTTACGCGATTTAAATATATTCTCCGAATGAAACTGTAATCTAAGTGCGAGAAGTCGGACTCTTTGGTTTGGCACCATCCACCAATCCGCGAACGAAGGAAAAAACACTAAGACGGTAAGGCATGACCCAATCAAACTACCTAAAGCAAAAAGTGATAATTCTCTTAAGCCTGAAAATTCGGTAAATATTAAGAAGAAAAAAGATAGCAAAGTAGTTACCGCACCGAAACAAATAGGCTTGAAGATATCTCCACGAATCTCATCAATAGTCTTCCCTTTGGACACATAAGCCCCTGTTAAAAAGTGAATCGCATAATCCACAGAAGCCCCAACAAGACATGAACCAAACCCAATTGTTAAGAGGTGAATGGAATTTTGAAATAAGTTTACAGAAGCGATTCCAAAAAAGATTCCTATTATTACAGACAACGACGTTAACAAAATCGGTTTAAACGAACGAAAGAAAAACCACATTAATGCAATAAGACCCATTGTAGAGAGAGTAGAAAACATCTTGATTTCTGCTTCGATCTGACTTCTGGACTCAATCGAAAATTTTGAAAATCCAGTCCATTGTATAACGCCTAATTTTTCACGATCATTTACATTGGAGATTAATCGATCAAGCAAAGCTATTGATTTTTTTTGATCCTCGAAAGAGAGTTGACTACTTTGAAAATTTGCAAACATCGTTAAGCCATAGCGCGCTCCATGTTGCGTCATTACCCCGAGATCGCTAACCTCGCCCGGAATCCCACTTTTTTGTTGAATGAAAAAATCTGCGCTTAGCATTAATGGATCATATTGTAAAAACTCCGAATAGAATGCGGAAAGTGGGGACGAAAGCTTTCTTAGGATGTTAGACTTAAGCTTAGTCGCATCAAGTTCTTCACTTAGACTTCTCTGTGTTTCATAGTCTAAGATTGTATATATTTCGGGCCCTAACTGTTTTAAATACTCATTTAACTTCTGATTTGAATCAATGAAATTTATATGTAGGTGGCCTGCGGCCTCGACCTCTTGTCTTAAAACATTAGCAAGAGTCATCAGATCTTTGTAATTACTACTTTCGACGTAGAAAACTAAACTACCTGAATTTTCTTTTAAAACTTTTGAAACCGTAGCGAGATCAGTGCTATCCTCGGTACTTTTCGTGAGCAACTCGAAAATTTCGCTTTTAAACGATGGAGGATTAATTAAGATTTGTGCGAATAATGTGAGACAAACTGCTAGCCACAACAACAAAAAAATATTCTTACTTTGCTTTTTGTTTTCCATCTTCACTTAATCTACAAAAAAGAATCTGCTGACTAACAACAGAGTATTCTTCATCTTAGCTCGACCTCGGTAATATCTCCTCTGGAGTCGGTTACGATAATAGTCTGAGGTTCTTGCCGTCCACGAATTTCGATTTTTTCAATAACCTTCCTTATCTGGAAGCCAGCTGGTTCAGCTATCATTAGCTTTTCGCCGGACGAATACTCTTTGCAATCAAGGCTAAATTGTTGTTGAAGCTTAGAATAACTCTCATTATCCCTTTTTGTGCTATGTAAGGTAACAAGAATTGCTCCAAGTTCTCTGAAGTATGCATTGTCCAATTTTTCAGCTTTACCAGCACTATTCGACCCTTGAGTCTCATCCGTAATACTAATACCGTTCTTAGAAACAACAATTTTTGATTCAAAAGGAGTCTTGGTATGCCATTCTATTCGATCATTTTGAAACAACTTGAATTGCCCTTCGCTAACAACTGGCCTGCTTAGCCCTTTGATAAATCGTTTTTGAACAAAATCTTTACTTAAGACCTTATGAGAATCATGAGAGGTCCAAACACAGTTTTTAGCAAAATCGATTTCTTCTGAAACTACGGTCTCCGAAAAAGTAAAAGCAGCTATTAAAATCAATAGACGTCGACTTATAAAAAAGTTAACTATTTTCATATTTTTCACGATAGACACCTCGATACAAATACTCTAACCCTGCAAAAGACAATAGAAGAACATAACTTAATAATCCATTATATAGCGCCCACAGCTCCATATCTCCTGCCAATGTAACTGCGACAGACACAACAGCGTTCAGATAGAGAATTAACACCCACAAAATATTTAATCTGCGACAATACACCTCTCCAGCTGCTGAGATATCTTGATGCTTCAGCTTAGCAAAGCGCAATATAAGACAAGGCTTAAAAAACAATCCGGAGAGCAAAAAAACAGACCCTGCTCCAAAACTCATCAAAGCCGGATAATATAGAAACGCGCCGCTGTAGTTAAAAAGATAAAATATTAATACAATACTTGGTCCAAGAATCAGCGAGAAAACTTTTGAAAGATTTTTCATCAAGAAGCTACCAGAGTCTTAGTAATCTCGTATTTTCTTGCTAACTCAATCTCGTTACGACTCGCGCAAAACTTTAATATCAAGTTAAACTTATCCTGCACATCTTCTTCTTCCATACCATATCCCGAAATTATTTTAGAAAAGAAATTCTCGTAACCTGCACTATAAAATTTTTCAGATTCTATCGACTTCAACTCACTACCAGATCGAATCATAGAAAAAAAACGACCATCGTAAAACGACTCAATCAAGCCACCCCATGCATTAAGCGCATGTAGAGTCTCTTCCTGATACGCATCTAGCGAGTTTTCTACTAGATGTTTTGCTAGCGAACTCGCACCTTTCAGTGATAGGAAGAGTCCCGTGGAAAAAACAGGATCGAGAAAACCGGCAGAATCTCCAACTAAAATCCAATTTGTTCCATAAACTCGATGACTTTGCAGTTGGTAGTTAGAATACTTGACTACGTCGGTAAGTCGTTTTGCTCCTAAAACAGATGGAAGAATGGAACCTTCTTTCAAAATCGAATCATACTGGAGGGTTCGATCAGATCCAAATCGCTCAAAAAATTTACGATCCGCGACGAATCCCACTGATACTCTATTTGGAAGAGGAATTCTCCAACTCCAACCCTCATCAAATACATTCATGTGAATATTGCCAGCGTATGGCAATTCCGCCTTATCCAGATGTGCGAAAAGAGCAATATCATTTCGCTTTCCCTGCTTGAGCCCAAGATTTAGTGCCTTCGCAACAACTCTTCTCCTCCCCGAGGCATCAATGACAATCTGATTTTCAGAATAATCATCTATAAATACTCTATCCCATTCTTTTGAATACTCTAACCTAACGCATCGTCTCTGAACATCACAACCAGCTTTTATTGCAGCATTTAATAGTAGATTATCAAACTCTTTTCGCAAAATATTATAAGCGAAATTTGGGCTGGTCTTATCGCCATTTGAAAATTTAATTTCCCAAGGTTCTAAATCCTCAAGATAGATCGTCGCCCCAGGCTTTTGAACTCCCATCTGATGCACGTCTTCCAAGACACCAAGCTCTTTTAAAAACGGTAATATAGCCGGAATCAACGATTCTCCCACAATAAGATCAGGGCGAACAAATTCATCGTAAATTTTAACCTCATAACCTGCTCGGGCGAGAAGACATCCAACGGCAGACCCGGCGGGACCAGCACCAATGATTTTGATTATCTTAGAAGGCATACTATTGAAAAATTAAATGTAAAATTGAACTTAGAAAAACACTACTACAACGTCATCTCGTTAAAGCCCACTAACGTGACGGATCTCAAGAAATAAGCATTTAAGAGCTAACACCAGTATAACTTTTACAAACAGATGATCACCTATATTGCATTCTATTATCTTAAAATCTTACCAGCGTCATTTTTCAATATACTGGTAACAAAGTTAACTATTTTAGGCACCTTATACCGTACCAGATGCTGCCGACAATGCTTGACGACCTCTGAAACACTTAAACTTTCCCCAGATTTCACAACTATGTCAACTGAGAGAACATTCCCGAAAATATCATGCGGCACAGCATAAACTTTCGACTCGACAATTTGAAAAAGGATTGAGAGGACTTCTTCAACCTCTTCTGGAAAAACCTTAAATCCCGCAATATTGATTACGGCAGACGACCTTCCACGAATATACAATTTTTCATCTACAATTTCGACTCTATCGCCAGTGACGAAGGCTCCATTTTTGTTAATTTCCGATGAGTATTTAAATGGTTCAAGATAACAATCAAATAGACCCGGCCCAGAAACGGTGAGTACCCCTTCATCTTTAGAAAGAATATTATCATCCTCACTTAATAGACTAATTCGATACTGCTTAAAGGGCTTTCCTACAGATTGAAATGAAAAACTAGGGGAATTATTTTCTATATTTGCGGCAAGAATTCCAACTTCGATTATTCCATAACTCTGTGAAATAGAAACACCAAACTTCGTTTTAAATGTTTCGAAAGTGTTTTCAGACAACGCCACAGAAGTGCTCAATGCCAGTCTTAACCTCCTGAACACCCCTTCAACGCTTAAACCATTAAGGTAATCAAAATGAAATGGTGCTGCATAAATTAACGAACACTTTTGATGGAAACTATCTTCAAAGTTTTCACTGTGCATATTACTTACAATACGTAAATTTGATTTAGCTGAAACAAAAGATAGTAGCGCCGCGATAAAATGATACGGCAGAGGTAGTAGGCTTAAGACAAAATCATCGCCAGTTAAACCATAATTCTCTTCCGTAATTTTTATTCTTTCAAACGCTCTATCGAAAGATATCATTACGCCCTTTGATTTACCTGTTGTTCCGGAAGTAAACCTAATAAAAGCTCCAAACTGACCTGTCGAATACACACGATCATCGCAATCAGTCTCATTATATTTCTGATTAATAAGGATTGAGAAGTCGAACGTGTCTTGCAAACTAAAATATGAGAACTCAAAATCCTTATGAAAATTAAAGTATCTTGTAGAATCAATTTTACCCTTATTCGTTCTCAACAATGCAATTGGCTTAATTAAATCCAGAGCGGAAATAAACTCGCTGGTAGGTAAATCTGGAGAAATTGGCGCGATGATTAGTTCGGATTTAATGCCCGCGATTAAGGCTATTAAAAATTCAAGACTGCTATCAATCTCGATCACAACGATACTTCCAGAAGCCAAATTCAACTTCTTAAGATCATCACTTAAATTAGATGCGATTCTAAAAATTTCTACCCATGTTACGGAGACGTCTTCACACGTAACTTGGTTTGCCCCCAGACGATCATTCAGATTTTCGCTAAGTTTATGGAATAACCTATCCAAGATTTTCTTCGGTCCTGATTCTGTTACTTGTCTTCGAAACTTCATCTTTCGATCTAAAGCCATTCGCTAAATAAGCACTTGCTACACCCGATTGAAAACACGTTCCAATTACTCTTGCCGACGACAAGGCTTCCTGATCAGCAGAAATTCCTCGTCCACAGACAAAAAGATTATTAAAATCTACAGACATTAAACTCCGTGCAGGTATCTGATAAAAGTCCCCAGCTGTGAAGAATTTCATCGTAGGCTTATTTCCGCCATCCCAATATTCGGTTGGCCAAAAACCGTTAGCAACACTATCCTGAAATTTTCGACAATTAAGAACATCATCAACTTCTAGGGTATACAATCCCTTTGAACGACTTGAACTCCGAATTCCCATTTGACTCGCTAGCATCGAAATTTCGCTCTGCTTAAACATTTCTACACTGTTTTTTAATCCCTCAAATATTCGCGCAACGGATTCACGCCCAAATAATTCAAACTCTGTTCTTTCATTATAAACTTCTTTTGACACAAACGGATATGCAAATTTAATACTAACGCTGTGTCCAGACATACTTCCAGGAACCACACTAATCTTCCCTATTCCAACTCGAATAGATTGTTCAACTTCAAGATCTCTTAATGCTTTCATAAGCACCATATTTACATCTTTCTCGCTAATACCTAAATCGAACTTCACATTCGAAATTTTAAACACGTACGCAGGTGCTTGATAAGAATCATCTTTCATACATTCCCTATCTGCCAACTTACAAACCAATCCTTCCCCGCTCGCATCTATAACGGTAGAGCAACGAACTTCGGTGCGATCTGTTCCAGCTAAGAAGGAAATACTTTCTATTTCAGAATTTTCGAATTTTACATCATAAACTGTTGAATGCAGATGCAAATTAACGTTCGAGTTCTTGAGTAAACGAATACCAACAGAATCAAAATCCTGGTAGGAATAGGGAACATATCCTAATCCATTAAAATGTTTCCTGAGAGTGGAATTACGGTTTATAGCTGCGAGTGTATCTAAAAAATTATTTGCAAAAACCCCAGAGAACTCGGTCGAAAAGGTCTCTCTCGCATGAACGCCACAAATAGTTCCAACTTGAGCAAGAGTTGCTTGCCCACCAATCATCGCAGACTTTTCGACTAAAATAGTTTTGTTTCCTAATCGGTCCGATGTGATAGCAGCAGCTAGACCAGCTGCACCGGCACCAATTATAAGAACGTCTGCTTCTAGATATTTATCCACTTTTTTATCCATTTTATGGCTACAACTACGGGAGACTTCGATTCAAGAAAAAAAGGTTAGTACGATAATCTAGTTAAAATGCTACTTAATTTCAATCAAGATCCCCAGTTTCACGGAATAACGATTTAAGTCAAACATCATTGTCTTACTCGGGGAGTCTCGAAAGCGGGAACATCAGGCTGAATCGTCCTGGATTCTGGAAATTTAGGACGAGAACTTTAATCACCTAACCCCACGTTTTACTAGCAGCTCATACCTACTTCGGAGAAATTCCTACCCTCTCGAGAAAGACTACGATAGTGTCTACCGACTCGATGTTTTTCTGGTACACGAATTCGGTTGGCAGCTTACATTTCAAACTATTTTCAATGAAAAGAACCAGTTCCATAATTTCAATCGATTCTAGACCTAAATCGACAAGCTTAGTTGAAGAACGAACCTCTATGCTATCATCATCAATAATTTCTTTAGATATAAATTTAATTAACTTTTGTCTTAGATCAATTGCACTCATCACAAAAACCCCGCAACTCTTTATAAAAATTTCTGACGTTCAAACTAGCTTCCAGTTTAGGTTCACTGTCCCAAGCATCTGTATCATCGTACATATTTTGAATTTCGCTTGCGATTAGTTCCAAATTACATATTCCCAACTTAAACCTCTCTTCGGTCTTAAATTCTGAATCGCTACCTTCAAACTTCTCTGACAAAGCAGCGTTTAGTCCATATAGATAGGGATATCCTGCTAAATCTAAAAAGCCCGATTTAATTTCGGGCCTCTCTTTTTTATTCCAACGGTTTAGAAGATCCTGTATCTTTATGTTTAAAGCTTCTGCTTGTGCGATAACATTTTCCATTTTCGAAAGGTATCTTAAATCTGTGTATTTTTCGTCGAAGTATAATCGAGCGATAAAATTCCAATAGAAGCACCAATCCCAAAACACTTTAATTGGCATGACTAATGGATTACCCATTATTTCGTATTGATCCTTAAAGGTAAACTTAGTTCCTGTATACAACTTCAAAAATATTTTATTATATAGCTTCGCACGAAAACCAACGTCTTCCCCCGCGTGAGACCTAGAAATTAAATCAGTTATATATGTGTTAGCTATCGCGATAAAATCGCTGCCTGGGGAATAAAACGGATCAATAAAAACACCGGCCTCGCCTGTTATCGCCCAATTACTAGCTGAAAATACCTCCTTTGCTTCGCAAGTGTAGTTCTTCAAACATCCAAAATCTTTTTGATCCGTTTTAAAATTTTCAATTAATGTTGCGGCTTGCGGCTCGTGCTTTCGTAACCATTCTAGAGCTTTATCAAATGTATTGATTTCCGAAAATTTATGAATATTTGAATCAAAAACTATTCCAAAACTAGTTTGATTCGTAGGCAGAGGAATCAACCAAAACCAATAGCCTTCGCCCATAAGGTGATTTGTACTAAACCATCTCGCATTATCAGCACCATTACGCACGGTCCACGATTCGTTTTTCGACCAGTGGTCTATTCGATGCTCTCCCTTTAACTTCCACCACGCAGCACTACATTCATGGTCTGACTTATTTTTTAAATTAAGCTTCTTCTTTAAATAAGAACTTCGACCCGAAGAATCGATAAACCACTTAGCTCTATATTTAACACACTCGCTATCCTTTGAAGCAATTCCTATTGAGTGGCCTTCATCGCCAAACTGACATTCAACTATTTCTGAATTAGCAAATGTCTCAATTTTATTTGCGACCAGCTTATTCCAAATAAAATTCTCCAGTAAAGAGCGGTCTAATTGATAGCTTGGGGTAACCGAAAATTTATTCGTTCCGATTTCAAGACGATCTGTAATAAGGTCGCCTTTTGTCTCAAGAAAGTACCTCAATCCAAGTTTAGGCAGTTGAGAAATCTCTAAATGTTCTTTTAGACCAACTACGTTTGCAAGGTAATGAGAAGCGACCTCAACGGTAGATTCTCCGACAGAACCCGAACCAACGACTAGGGGAAAACTCTTTCTATCGCAAACAACAATTTCAAGGTCTGGATTTTGTTTTTTTAACTGTAGAGCTAACGTACCTCCTGACAAGCCTGCCCCTAAGATAAAAACATCACAGTTTTTTTCCATCTAGATCTTCTTGACTATTATCGAAGTGTTAATGCCACCGAAAGCAAAAGTATTTGTCATTGCGTATTCACCAGCAAAGTCGCGGCATTCATTTTTGACATAATCCAATTTAGCACAATTTTCATCTGCGACATCGAGATTATAGTTTTCTGCAATCCAACCTTCCCTCATCATCCCAATAGTTAATGCGGCTTCGGTTGAACCCGACCCACCTAAGGTATGCGACATTATACCTTTAAGGGAACTAATCGGCGTGGCACTACTAAAAATGTTATACGTTGCATTCGATTCAACGACATCACCTACCATTGTTCCTGTTGCGTGAGCATTGATATAAGCTATCTTGTCGGGCGATAAACCTGCTGATGACAAGGCAAGTTCCATTGCTTTTTGCACCGTTTCAAGGCGAGGTGTTGTAATATGGTATCCATCAGAGTTGGTACCAAAACCTACAATTTCAGCTAAAATGTTGGCGCCTCTTTTTTTAGCGTGCTCATACTCTTCTAACACAAGAGTTGAAGCAGCTTCACCAACGACCAAACCATCGCGATCTTTATCAAAAGGTCTAGGGTTATTCCGTGGCTCGTTATTCTTTACGGAACATGCAAAAAGAACGTCGAAGATTGCTGCAATAGAAGCAGAAAACTCCTCGGCTCCACCACAAAGCATCAGGTCTTGATGCCCATCTCGAATTGCTTCAAATCCATACCCAATAGCAAGAGATCCCGAAGTACAAGCACTTGATGTCACAATAACTCTTCCGGTAATTCCGAAAAATATTCCAATATTTGATGCACAAGTATGTGACATCATCCGATGATACGTTGTCCCAGACATTCCTCTCGTCGTTTTTTCCGTGATGAACCGTGTCATATCAGCTAGAGCATCCACGCCCCCTGTCCCAGATCCAAACGCAATGCCTAGTCTTCCGCCCTGCACTATTTCAGACTGATCAATCAATCCCGAATCAATCAACGCCATCTCTGCGGAAAGTGTAGAGATTAACGCACCTCTCCCCATGCTCCGAGTTCTTTTTTTGTCAAAATGAATTGGTAAACTTAAATCAGGTAAAGGGGCGCCTAACCTTGTTTTCAAAGTTTTATATTCGTCCCAAGCCGAAATATACCTAATAGCTGACTCTTGATTCTTAATAGCAGTAAGAGAACTCGCTAGGTCCAATCCAAGCGGGGAAAGGACACCCATTCCTGTTACCACAACTCGCCTCACAACAGACCGCCACTTAAAACTAAAGTCTGACCCGTCATATATTCCGCATTATCACAAAAAAGGTACTTAACGGCTTCCGCTACTTCTTCCGGTCTCGCTAAACGGTTCATCGGAATTTGTTTTAGTAATTCCGTCCGCAATTTATCATCGATCATTTCAGTTTCGACTCCTCCAGGAGCGACACAATTTACGGTAATCTTTCTCGAAGCGAGTTCCCTCGCTAAAGCCTTCGAGGCACCAATAAGCCCCGCTTTAGATGCGCTATAGTTTACTTGTCCACGATTTCCCGCAATACCTGAAATTGACGAAATCGCGACAATCCTTCCGCCATTTCTCATCCTAATCATTGGAAAGATTGCGGGCTTTAGCACGTTATAGAAACCTGTGAGATTTGTATTTATGACGGCATCCCAAGACTCATCACTCATTCCTGGAAATGGCATGTCCTGCGCGATCCCCATTGATAGAACGACTCCCCAGTACGGCCCATGCTCGGCAATAGACTTCTCAATTGCAAGCTTAGTTTCCTCTCGATTGGAAACATCAAATGTTAATTTTGTTGTTCCTGTACTTTGATTTTGAACTTCATTAAAAGAATCTTGCAATGATGGTGTATCGCTGCGCCCATGCAAGCAAATTTCATATCCTTGCTGAGCTAAACAAAGTGCAATACTTTTCCCAATCCCCCTTGAGGAGCCGACCACCAATATTCTTTTTTTCTTTTCCATCTAGAGCGCAAATTCCAAAATCAATTTAACTTATACTGTTTGTGAGAAACTACCAAAATCTATGTAACAAGCAATAATGACCCCTCGGCGATCATATTCTCCGGATTATTTTCGTAGAAAAGTTTCCCTTTAATATCAAAAACACTGAAATTCGTATTAGTCCAGCTTGCCTCACAAAAAATACTTTGCGTTGTATCAATCGTAGGTGAAATAAAATTAAAATTCCGCAGTTTAATTACCATACCCGTTTTAGGTTGAGTTTTTTCTGGTTCAGTCTTCTTCCATTCTATCGCTTTTCCGATAGATGCAACTTGCGCAATAATTTCTATTGCAACAAGGGAAGAGACATTACCTACATCGTCTGGCGAGAACGAACGCAATAATGGGATTTGAACTTTGCACTTAGCTCGAGAAGCTTCCAACGAAAGAATTTTCTCAATCATTACCAAATTTTTCCCATGCGGCAGTATTCCCGCTAATGCTTCATGGGTGTTAAGAGTTACTAGCAATTCGTTCATACGACCAACTCATCCATGCATTTTATCGCAACGCTGCAATTGCTCCCACCAAATCCGAAAGAATTACTTAGGTAAAGACTATCTCTCGTTAAACTAATTTCAAAATTTTCTTCCAGCAAGTTTAATTTTGGAATAGCCTGATCTGATTCTCGGTCCCAGTGATGACGCATTAGCTTTTTTTTGCGCCCAGCATTCGTCATCGACAACCAACACAATCCTATTTCGAATGCGCCACTTGCTCCCAGTAGATGACCCGTTAAAGGTTTAGTAGAACTACATCGTACGCTTTCCAAACCAGGGACTTTGGATATTGCGTGACTTTCCATTGCATCATTTAGCACGGTGCCAGTGCCGTGAAGATTTAAATAAACTACGTCTGAAGCATGGTGACCTGATTCTTCAATTGCACCCATCATCGCAGCGGCGGCTCCTTTGCCAGTTGGATCTGGAGCTGAAATATGATGAGCATCTGACGTTTCCCCAACTCCAGCAACCTGAATCCCCTTGTCAGAACGAACCATAATAAATAGAGCGCCCCCCTCTCCGATGTTCAAACCATTCCGATTAATACTCATTGGGTTAGATATCTTCTCGCTAATCAGATCTAAAGATTTAAAACCACGAACTGTCATTTGGCATAGTGAATCAACTCCTCCTAATATAACCGCATCTGCTAAATCGAGGGCAAGTAACCTCTTTGCAGTATTAAATACTTTTGCACTTGAAGAGCAGGCCGTTGATATTGTGTAAGCTGGTCCAGTAGTACCCGCAAGATCCGCTAACAGTTTTGAACCGCAACCTAATTCCTGATTCTCGAAATAATAGTTTTTTGGAAAGGCTCCTGTTCTCCGACGTTCCCTAAATGGTTCCTCCGAGAAATCTATGCCAGAGGTACTGGAGCCTAATACAACGGCAATACGGCTTCTACCGTACTTAGAAACCAAGCTGTGAACAGATTTTTCTATTCCCTCAAAAAGATGTGAAATTATACGCGCAAACTGAGAATCTATTTTACGAAACTTATTTGGCAAGGGATTAAATGTGTTTTTAATTCTTCCTACGTAACAGTATTCTGACAATAAATAGTCGTCTGTATACGTTAGAGTATCAAGGTTATGACTAGAAAAAACATTCTTCCTGGTAGACTCAGCATCCTCACCCAAAGCCGAAACCATGGCTAAATCTATCAGTTCAAATCCCATAAACACTTCTATAAACTTAATAATATTTGCTCAACTAAGTCTGATATTTTTCTTATGAGACTCAGCCCAGGAGTCGTTCGCATAGAAAACGATTTTACAAAGATTACCGTTAGTTTAGCAATTCCCTTTAATGATGAACGCAATGCGCAATACGCGCGAATTAAAGGTGAAGCTACCTTATAAGAACCGGAAATTCAATCGCATGGGATCTTGCAGAACTACAATATAAAGCTTCAACTCCGCAGTTAAGCCACTACACAATTACTGAAAGATATAAGGTTCGCGAAGTATTACTCATTCTCAGGCACAGCCAAAAACGAGGAAAGTACTATCTAATCTTAGGGCGTAATTAGAAAGAAGGTGAAAGAAAAGCTTTCTCTATAGAATAATAGTAGCTCGATAGAATTTAAACTCTTCTTCCAGAATCGTTGTTACTTAACAATTGGGCAACGGAATTAATAGTTAAGCCTCTATGAACATCTAATGCTTCACGTCCATTGAACTGAATCCTTAAACTTGCTGACTCAGCCTTAGATTGAGCTTTTTCTAGTTCCCTCGCGTCACTCAACGATGCTTGCTTATTCTCACTTAAAATATCGGACTTATTACTTTTCTCTTTAAGTGACTCAAACAAACTAGTTAAGTTTTCTTTAAGAGCAGACAAATCATCTGCCAATTCAGTAACAGAGACAGAGTCCCTCGGTCTAGGTTGAATTTCGACTTCATCAGAACCAAACTCTTCCGATAGGAGCTTACTGACCCCTTCCTGATTCAGGTCACCCGCAGTGATATCCTCAAGAACTTTTAACGCTTGCTTAGAATATTTTACTGCATCTTTTAAACTGTTTGATAATTTAGCCGCACCATCGTCAGCCTTTTTCGTTTGCGGCGTTACGCCTTGAGAGACCTGAGCTACTGATAAATTAGAACTTAATGATTTAAAGTTCTCTTTTAATACCTGTGGCGAAGTACTCTTAAGCTGCGCTTGTGAGTTCAGTGGTTTTTGTACATCTATTTTGTCAGCCATGACACTACTTTCCTACATCTTAAAGCAGTTGTTACTACTAATTGTTAATCCATCTAAGACTTATTTCGTCAGAATAAATAAAATACTTTAGCAATTTGGTACCCTTCTATTCGAGCGCAGATAACCACCCCTAAACACTAGAAAAAACATAATAAAACTACCTATCTATCGGAGCAGATTTTCATTTCATCATACCAAATTCTAATGGTTTACAGGTTTATTTTATATTAAATTTGGTATTTTCAGCATTAATTTCCAACAAGTCGTCTAAATTAGCGTGTGCAAGTTAACCGCAGCATTTAGGTTAAGATCTTTCGATTGCCCGCATATTGCCTTGTTGTTTCAGATTATTCTCAGAGTTACGAATTTAACCTTACTTTCAAACCTAATTTGTCATACAATACTATTATGTGTTTTCCGTTTTTAAACCGAAACCACATATCCTGTCTCAACAACCTTCCTAGTTTACAATTAGGTTTTGAGATCCGTTAAACATTAGTTAATTTGCTATCAATAATTTGTCTCCATCCCTAAAGATCTTTCGATTATCGCTTCTGCTCCTAACGTTTGTTTTTTCGGCGAGCTCATTCAGTCAACCGATAAACAAATCGGATTCCGCGACGTCAAATAGCATCAATTTTCCATCAACTCCTTCTACTGTTATTCCAACGAACGGGAATGCTAACTGGAAGAAAATCGCACCAAACCTCCTCTTTGGTAAGATTAGTCTTGGAAACTTTACAACCTTACTCGAGTCAGAACTCTACCTATTAAGATTTAACCTCAACGACGTCGACATTGAAATCGCAACAGCACAAAATGTACTGGGATCAAAAATCGGGAACATTAAGGACATGGTCAACGAGACGGGCGGTGTCGCTGGAATTAATGCCAGTTTTTTTGATACAGAGTATAAGCCACTTGGGTTAATTGTACCTACTCAAGGAAAATATAATAATTTAATTCAAAACGGCGGCAAACTTCTGACTGGAATTTTCCAAATAAAAGATAACAAGCCCTCGATAGTTCACCGAACCGAATATCAATCTGACAACGTCACATTGGCATTGCAAGCTGGACCAAGAATAATCGTCAGTGAGAAATTCGTTAGCTTCTCTAGCAATGATCCATATAGCCGGCGTTCTGGTATCGCTATCACAAAGGACAATGATATAATTATCTATGCGACTGCATTACGTTTTCCGGGTGCCAATCTTTTGGACATTCAAAATGCACTGAAGAATGTCGGGGTGACCGTCACGGACGTTTTAAATTTTGACGGAGGGGGATCTTCCCAATTCTATATAAAAGAGTTAGGCAATGAACCTGAAATTTATATTAGTGGTGGGGACGAAGTCCCAGTTGGATTAGTTATTAAAAATAAGAAGTAGTGACCAAGAATGGAAGTAGAAAAAGATCTAGTAACAGCTGAACTCGAAAAACTCGTTACCGCCGACAGGCTTGGCAAAATAGACAAGATACTTGAAAACAGAACGGCGTCACTTACGATAGTCCTAGATGAAATAACCCACTTTCACAATGTTTCGGCCGTCATGCGCTCGGCGGAAGCATTTGGCTTACTTGAAATTTACGTTTTAGGAAGTAGAGATAAAATCTCAAATAGCGAATTCTCGTCGGGCATAAGTCTCGGAACTGAGAAATGGTTAAACGTCAATTATTACAATTCAGAGGTAGATCTTTTAAAAGATCTACGGAAGAAAAACTTTAAGTTAGTGGCGCTACTTCCCCCTGACAAATACGAAAACGTGATTCCCGTGTCTACTTTACCATTCGAGGAACCACTTGCATTAATGTTCGGGAACGAAGTCTCAGGTCTTAGAACAAGCCTAATTGACGAGGCCGACATCAAAGCATTTATTCCAATGAAAGGTTTTGTCGAAAGTTTCAACATTTCGGTAGCATGCGCTATTACGCTTTACAGTTCGACCATTGAAAAGTCGAACCCAGCTGATAGAACAATTGCCCTAGATTCGGAAACAAAAGCAACAACACGAGCGAAATGGATTAGAAATTCTATTCAGAACGTTGAATTAATAGAACGAAATATTTCCAAAAGACTACTAGAAGGTAATTCTTGAAATCTAAAAATGAAAGGACAATTAGAATTGGCGGAGGCCAAGGCTTTTGGGGTGATTGGCTAGAAGCTCCAATTAACCTAGCGACATCAGGTAGATTGGATTATCTCATACTTGATTACCTTGCCGAAGTAACGATGTCTATCTTGGCAAAGCAAAAAAGCAAAAACGAAAACTTAGGTTACGGCAGAGACTTTCCGAACTTAGTCTTAAAACTTAATAAATCAATAAAAAGTGACAATCTAAAAATCATTGCGAACGCAGGCGGTCTAAACCCGTTGGCATGCGCCAAGGCATGTATCTCTGAATTTAAAAATGCCTTCCCCAATGAGCCACTTCCTAAAATTGCAATCGTTAATGGGGATAATATTTTAGGATGTGTTGACGACCTATATAAAAAAGGTGAGGCATTTTCACACCTTGAAACACAAGCTCCAATTTCACAAGTTTCGAACTCTCTAAAAAGCTTAAATGCCTATATAGGTAGCGCATCCATTGTTGAAGCATTAGAAGCCGGCGCGCAAATCATAATTACTGGTCGAGTTGCTGACCCTAGCATGTGCCTAGCCCCTCTCGTTCACGAATTTAAATGGAAGCAAGATGACTGGGACCTGCTTGCGTCTGGGATAGTTGCGGGTCACGTAATTGAATGCGGCGCTCAAAGCAGTGGTGGTAACTTTTCGCTAGACTGGGAAAATGTTCCCGAACTCTGGAATCTTGGCTACCCCATAGTAGAATGTTCGAAAGATGGTAGCTTCATTGTGACCAAAGCGGAAAAAACTGGCGGGCTTGTAAACAAACAAACCGTAAGCGAACAATTGGTATATGAAATCAGCGACCCTAAAAACTATATAACCCCAGACGTGGTAGTAGACTTTACCTCACTTGAACTTTTGGACATTGATAAAAACAAAGTTCAAGTCAAAGGTGCCAAAGGTAAAAAGCATACCGACTTTTATAAAGTATCAGGCACTTTTCACAGCGGCTATATGTCCGAAGGAACATTAGTCATTGTAGGAGGAGACACTCTCAAGAAAGCTAACCTTTGTAAGCAAATACTTGAGAACCGTTTTTCCGATATTGGTTTACAATTTGAAGAAATACTTTTTGAAAATCTTGGTGCGCTTGCTTGCATTCCTGGAATCGAGAAAGCATCCAACCGAGATTACCCTGAAATTGTTTTTCGGGTTGCAGCTAAAAGCCCGGATAGAAAAGTAATCGAGAGATTCACCCGAGAGATTGCCCCACTGGTGTTATCGGGACCACCTGGAATCACAGGTTATGCCGGCGGAAAACGCGAAGTCAAAGAAATATTTTCATTTTGGCCATGCTTAGTTTCACGCTCCAATGTGCCAACAACTTGGGAGATAGTCGATGGATAGTAAAAAAGCCAAACTGCGAACCATTGCGCATGCGAGAAGTGGCGATAAAGGCAGCGACGTAAACATTGGTGTCATCGCAACATCAGAGGAAAATTATTCAATCCTCGAAAGAAGCTTAACATCCGAGACAATGAAATCATTATTTAAAACGGTTTGTGTTGGTGATGTGATTAGATATGAACTACCCAACCTGCTCGCACTCAATTTTCTATTAAAAGGAGCCCTAGGTAAGTCAGGCGGCTCCGCATCACTAAGAAGCGACTCGCAAGGAAAAGCCTTCGCAGAAGTCCTGCTAGACATGGAAATCGTCCTTAGGAATTTTTAGGCGACCACCGAGGCACAGAGACACAAAGAAAGGCATACGTTTCTATTGAGGATACTCTGGCACTTCAGCGCACCTTCAATAGAAACGATCACCTCTCACTCTGTGTCTCTGTGCCTCGCTGGTCGCCTAAAATTTCCTAGTGACGATTTTTGTCTCTTGATTTAACCTTTTT
>CAYYIQ010000024.1:0-22622 GCA_964472005.1 uncultured Bdellovibrionales bacterium
TAAACCCTCTTTGAAATGAAAAATAGTATTTTTATATTGGCAATACTGTTGCTTCATTCAAACACGGTATTATTAAATTTGCTTTAGGTTTCGCAATCATAACGCTATCAATTAGAACATACTATGGAATGTGTTTTAGGTTAATGGGTTGACACCCAAACAGTCTGCTTAAAAGTGACCTACTTTTACAAATCGATTAACTTAACAAGAGTTCGGATACCGTTTGTTCTCCTATTCCTGAAGAAACGAACCAATATCTCAACTAATAGAATAAGACAGTTATTCTTGCTATCTATATTCTATATTCCAGCCACATAATAAAACGATTAATTTAATTGCAAATCCGCTCCTCGTTAATTAGCCAAGGCAAAATCATACGATAGCACCTATTTAATAAACTACAGACCAGACACATGAAAGGTCTATATTTAGACATTTTCTAATTTGCAATTGAAGCATAGATTAAAAGCTTGGAAATACTGCGATAATAAAAATAAAATAAATTATACCTTGAAACATTACAAATCGGAATTCAAAAAGTTCTATAAAAGGTTTCACGAGAAATATACTCTTTCGAGAAGGACTCGTGTGATCTCGCAAGAAATACTTCGTTTCTTACCAGATCATGCCAATATACTAGACATTGGCTGCGGTGGAGGTGAAATTGCTGAAATACTTACAGACTCAAACCCTACCCTAAAAGTAAGTGGGATAGATATTGGAGGTAGAACAAATTCAAACATTGAAATAACCACATACGATGGAATTACGATTCCATTTGAAAATAACTCCTTCGATTTTGCGATTATAGTAGACGTCTTGCACCACACTGCCATCCCAAAATTGATTCTGATTGAAGCTCTAAGAGTATCAAAGCGTGGGATTATAGTAAAAGACCATAATTGCGCAGGTCGCATCCAAAAGACAATTATGAAAATTACTGATACATTGGGGAATTGGCACCATGACGTCCCCCTATTTTTTAATTTTCTCAGCAGAAAAAAATGGCTTCTTTTATGGAATGTTCTCAATCTTAATGAAGAATACTACACCACTAGGTTAAACATATATTCCCAATTTCGAGGTTGCATCTTCAAAAAAGACATGGACTTCATTTCTGTTCTGAAAAAAAGAAGTACAACAGACTATCTCAACCTCGACTAATCATAAAGATTCATCATGGTTGGCAAAAAAGTACATGATACTTCTATAAGTCATATACTCAAAACAAATGCTCCATCGAAAACTTCTTAAAGATTGAAATGCTATATTTCAAATAATCATATCGATAAATTTAGACCGAAGAGTTTTACTATGAAGAGAGTTGTGAACGTGACTCGATAGTTCTAACATTTTTAGAAATGGGTTTTTCTGCTTGCCGATGAACTCTTCCCAAGACAGTTTCGTAAATGTTCAAATGTTCTTCTGCCGAACGCTTCCAAGTGAACATTGAAGCTCTCGTCTTCAGCAGTGGTGAAACCTCAGCATGATATGCTTCAGTGACAACTTTTCTAATATCCTCTGGTGAATCTGGCTTACAGTAAAATGCGGAGTTTCCTAGGTAATCTGACAAAGTGCCTCCTTCTACACCCACAACCTGGGTGCCATACAGAGCAGCTTCAAGAGAAACAAGTCCAGGCAATTCCCACCAGCTCGGCATCGCATGGACTCTGCTCGCAGCGTATGCACTTGCTAACATTTCGGCGGAGATCCTTTCCAAAAACAGCGTTTTACCTTTTCTCTGAACTTTTCTTGCAGCATTTTCATAATGCTCTTGAACCATTTTTCCACCGCCAGCGAAGACAATAGGAATACTGCTATCTTCAAAAGCTTTTAAAAGCGACAACTGATTCTTTTTACACTCAAGACGTCCAACGCAAAAAATAAAGTCCTTAATTCCATACTCTTTATAAAACAGCTCACCAGAATCTGCGATGGCACCGACACTACTACCAAAATGACAAATTTCTACGCGTTTACAGAATGGATAAAACTCGTTAATATTTAATTTTTCCTGTATCCCAGAGGCAAATACTGCCTCAGCGTATCTCGCCACAAAGTGAGCATCGGGCAATTTATCAAAATGCTTTCCACTTAAATACTCCATCACTGAATCAATAGTGACTTCATTCACCTTATTAAAATAAGCTATTAGTGATTCGCCGTGAGCTATCATCTTATTAAAAAAAGCATACCAATCTTCTTGCAGAGCTGTCACGACATAGGGGACTTTAAATTCTACGCATTTCTGAGCTTGTTTTTGTATTCCAGTTGGAACAACCATATTATGAAGATGAACCAAATCATATTTTCGTGGATCGGCGTTCCCTTCTACATCAATATCTACATGAACACCCAAAGCAACTAATTCCCTGGAAAGACTTTTCATTACAAAAGTATCTCCACCCGGTTGACTAAAAGCATCTTCTCGAATTTGCATTAAAACGCTTAATGGTCTTTGCGAATTCGTAGTTATTGCAATATTTTCAACTTCTAGTCGATCGCCTAAGCTCTTAGAAGAATCTAATATACTTGATTTAAGATAAATAGAACTTAGCAATTTAAGTGTTTCAAGGGATGCTAAAAGTATTTGCCGACTGTCTTCTTTCCAGTCCCCAGACTCTTGAAGGGACAGTTCAAAATTACCGTGACCATCCAACTCCCTGGCAATTTTAGTTACGTAACTCCAAAAAGAATCTACCTCACTAAATATTGCCGGTATATCTAAACTATCTCCTGTCGCCGGAGTAAGTAGATCAGAAAAAATTTTAGGCCTTTCAGCACGTATCGACATTAAGCCAGCTGCCAGTCTAGCCAACATCTCGCGAAGTTCCTTGGAATTACGTGGCATATAAACACGAGAAGGACACTTCGACAGTTTGTTACAAAACTTAGAAGAAAAAAGCTCGCCGAGCTCCAACGTTAAATAGCTACTAGTACCAGTATCCTCTAAATACATTCTATCGAACTTCTTCAAAAAACTTTTTTTGATGCTCGTATTCAGGCAATATTCAGAATTACCTGAATCAAATGGAAATAGCTTTGAGAACCACACTAACGCAGGGAAAAGAACTCGTTTTTGGTCTAGATCTAAATCATGGATTCCTAAAATGCATGGGCTGGAATCGGGTCTTGCATGAAGTGAATGATGTTCTAAAAGACAATCTGGACCGAGGACAAGATTACAGGCTCCAAAGAAAAGGATTTCAGTTTCGGCCGACTTAATCGCCTTATTAAACAGCAAACCACGGTCGGTCTCACCTCCAGAACCAACCACTCGTGCATGATTCCCACGTTTTGAGAGATACCTACAGATTTCTCTCGCTAACACTGATTCCCTTTCACCTACAGCGACAATGATATATTCTATTTCAAGCTTGTCACTTAAATGCGACATTAAGCTTCGAAACAGGACGGCCCTAGATATGAGAGGTCCTAAATCGTAAATAATAGAGATTTGAGGCATCACTGTAACAAAAGAATTCTGAGGAATTAGATTAATAACCCATCTTTAATAAATAACTACTCGAGAGTAACGTTTATTTTGATGAGAGATCTGCCATTGTAGATTCCTTGTAGTTTGAATATACATCCCGATGGACTCTAAACGAGAGACCGAAAGCAATCAACAAGAAGCGGAGTAAAAGATACAACCGCACATAAGTAGTTAAAGCACTGTAATTAATAGTTTATCATACCTACTTTCGCTGAGGCGTTCGAACACCTTTGAAATACCGATTAGTTTAAAAATACTAAGTCAAAATGAATAAAGTCAATTTAATTATACAAATTATGTTGAGATAAATATCAAAGAGTTGCCATGAGAAAAATAGAAGATCAGCTATTCGGATAGAAGGATACTACCAAAAACGACGACAACACATTGGCGGCAAACAGAGAATAAACCAACAATTAAAAGTCGCCAAAATTCAAATTTCAGAAATATATTTTTGTGATGCTATAAAATTGCGCAAACCCTAAGTAAGGAGGAAAGAAAAACTTCTTTCCTCCTTACACAACTTCAATTTAATATTCACCTAAATAATTAGATGGCCTTTAATCTTAATCCATTTGGAATTTGAATAAATGCATGTCGATACCCTGGACGTTGTGTATGCTGTTCATTCTGAACACCGGGTGCAAAAAAAGCATCGTACTGTATCCGGAAATCAGTTGCTGAACTCGTGTGGGAATTTCCCTGACCTGGCTGAATCACAAAACTTTCCCAGCCGATCCCCACTCTAAACAACTGATACGAGACTGCAAACGATGTTGCATTCTCAATTTTCACCTCATGCAGCCTACCCGTTTGAGGTGGGGGAAAACCCTGAGAGTTATTACTTGGGAACACTGGAGGTCGTGATGGCGTCAGATGAGGAGAGGAGTTATGAGGAGCACTTACAACTCGGAACTTGATATAAGGTTGATGATGGTTGGGAAGTGGTATCACACGTTCCTTTTTTTCCATTGTCACTTCTGGTACATAGGTCCATCCAAATCCATAGCTGACCTTTTTCTTACTTGTTGACGGCTCGTGATACACCACCCTTTTTGACCTTTGATAGGTGGCAATTCCTGCTTGCACTTCCAACCTCCCGTTCCTAAAAACTTGACCTCGAGATTGAAAAGCCTGAGCCAAAAGATTCATCATCGCGTCTTGCCCAGCATCCTTGGCCGACGATTGAAACTTCCTTACATTTTCTGTAAGCAAGTTATCAAAATACTTATTGAGTGGAGTGAAGCACTCACAAGTCGCCGAGCTCGCTACGGCCAACATAAACCTAGCGTACTCTCCTTCATCGATAGTTTTTCCCCAAGCTACCGACCAACCACCAGCACTAATGCCGGCGCGAACCTCGCCCCTATTACTGTCATGGTCGAAAGGATCTCCGTCTTGAGAATAGGCATTTGAAACACATAAAAACAAAAACGTTAAGATGTCTACCCCAAGTACCGAGTAGCGAAACTGCCTTGAACTAAACATTACCCTATCCAAAAAACCAGGTAAATCTGTAAAAACCTACGCAAAACCACTTTGCGCTACTATTTTCACAGCATCACATAAATATCTTTCTACTACTTCTACTCGGATAAATTTTTGGCCCTTAATATAGTAATACTTCAAAAACAGTCCAATGTTTTTGAGTAAAACTAAATCTGAATTACTCGAGTATAAAGTTTTAGAATACAAATAGATATCAAGCATAAGAAAATTTCTCAATTTTTCAATACTTGTAATACCAACACTCCTTGCTCGTCAATTATTTGAATTTAAAGGGAAGTTGTTATGAATCTACTATTGTCGGAACCTTCATCAATTATATTTTTAAAATTAATCTTATTAATCAGCTTTAGTGTCTCAGTGAGTAAAATTAATTTTGTAAAATCGGATATAAAATCAAGATATCAAAAACTTTCCGCTACAAGAGAAAAGAGAAATATAGTGGTACAAGAAGCTATCTACTATAGTAATTCGCTAGGCATTAATGGTGCAAAACTAATTGCCAAACTTAACTCACTGCTTGAAACAGAATTAACAAACATTCAGAAAATTGAAGCTCTACAAAGTCGGATAGACATAAACCATGCCTACAAAGAGACAATTAAACAAGAGTACAATGTAAACCTTGCAGTTGCAGAAAGGATAATCGCTGACTTATCAAAACAAGTTGCGATTGCGTCGATACGAAGTAGAGACAACAATTTATTAAGACGTCGAAGAGATCAGTCTACACTTACAAATCTAAGATCTATTTTCCCGACACCTCAATTAAATCTCACAAAAAAACGTTAAAAAATCCGAAGTTTTTTACAGTAGGATTTCTACTAAAAGCAGACAAAAAGATATTTTACTTATTGGTCAAGAAAAATTTGTGCAGCGACCACGGAACCAAAACATAAACCTTAGCCTATCGTTTTGGTTCCGTAGTGCTTCTATATAAAAAACTACCTCATAGCTCGTCGTCGTGCAATCATTCCACTTTGACTTGCTTGCCGACTTGCATGACCTCCTCGATTTTTATTTCCGCGGCCACGACCAGGTTGTATCGTTCGATACTTCGGATCGTACTTGCACGCGGACTGTAGACAAAAAACTGGTTCAGTCGGCAGAAGTTCACTCTGAAGTACGACTATTCCCGTAACGCAAGAAACCATGAACCCAAAATGTAATTGCTCGGACAAAACGTTTCCTTTCATGTAATAACCGGCCTTTCCAATTCAAGTGCGGAGAAAGACGGCAGAGTCAAAAAACCTATCCGGTTGCCGCACTTAACAGAAGCGATAAGGCTCCTATAAAATGCGTTTTAATATTCTTACTCGAAATTACAATGTGAGAACAAAGAACTATACTTTTTTCAATTTTAAGGCAATTTACAAATGGGAGAAGTGAGACAATAGCTTACAAACCTAAATAGTAAGATAGAAAATTCAATTGTAAAACGAGAAGAGGAGTTCAAATTCCTCTTCTCTTAATAGAACATTCATTGTTAAAAGGCGAGAACTTTAAATACTATTTTCTTGAGTTACCAGAGACGTTCGTCAAACTCCCCAACGTTCAATGCTGCGGAACCAGAGGGATGCGCAACATGTACCGGCGGAGGTGGAACTGGCCTTGTCTTCGATGATTCAACTACAGACTCCTTTTTTTGGGCCTCAGTTCCCCCTATTTCTCGGGATGACACTTTGGGTTTTGAAGTTTTTCTTGTTTTTTTCCTTTTCAGATTATTGTCCGAAGAAGTGATTTCGGTTGCCGAATCATCCTGAGGTTTTGCTAGGTCTCTACCCGGAACAAGTGGTGCGACTGAAAACTGTTTATATTTGTTTTCATGAGTCCTAACATTTTTCTTTTTTTTCTTAGACATCTTAGTATTCCTTTTGAGTGGCAAATTTTACTGAACTACCGACTTTGAAATGGATTCGATATACCCTCCTTCTTCAAGTGTGCGTAACACTTCCTCTCCTGAATGTAGAAGAACACTTGTCCTACGTAAAATATTTACTGCGTCAGACGACGCTTCTGACATTTCCTTAGAATTGATTCGAAGTGGCTCAGCTGCCGCAAGTACCAAATGATGCTGACCTCCGCAGAGTTGGGCTAACTCCATAATAACTTGATTTGATTGTTTACCTACGGAATTTAAATGAGCAACCAATTCCAAACCGATCCTAAAGTCTGGCTCGTATAGCTCAAGTACTGGGTGCACCATTCCTGGATTGCTACTCGTAAGCCCTAAATCCAATCCGACTTTTCGATACGCGATACTCTGTAAGATAGTAAAACACTTATTCATTCCATCAACGATCGGGAGATTCGATTTCAAACCATCCTCACAAAGAAATTTTCCGCCACTTGCAGCGTTTAAGACAATTGCAGCAATTTGCAACCGTGAGCGCATTTGTGGAGAAATTTCCCTGCCAGAATTTGTCGAAAAATTGAGTAAATTGACTTTCCCGTGCTCTGCTCTAAATGATATTTGAATAAATCCATCGCCGGCTAATGCTCTTAAGAAAGATTCTTTCTCATCTTCGGTCACACCTACCCCTTCGTTCACTAATGTTTCAAGTGATTTTGATCTTGCAAGTAGAGGTAAAGCTGCCTTCGCTTCGAAATCATATTCTGCCCACTTATCTCTTAAGTGATGAGATTGCTCCATCTCGATACTACCTTGAGTTGTCGCAACAGCTAAGGTCTCAGCAAAACTGATATTGACACAAACGGTCGCTGCAAACCCCGGAAGAACTGGACACAAATAATCAATCACTTTTGGAACTTCAGCCATATCAGTCGGATTATCAATCGGACCAAGAGATCTCATATGTGGATCAATATAATACCAACTTCCGTCGTTAAGCTGAATCACCAAAGCCATATGAAAACGATTTGGTGCGCGAAAGATTGCTTCAGTACTAGCTTTTCTCTTTCGAAAAGCCCGATCCAATTTTGGACTAAGCTCAATACCACGACGATTTGCCTCGTGTCCGATGGCTGCCATAACAGTAACAAGTGTGGGATGTATCACCTCTTGAGCCGTTGTAACCGGAGTCGCGCCGTAGTGCTTTGCACCTGCTTGTTTTGCAAACGCAACCAACATCTGTGCCTTCCCAAAGCAATTAGGCTCGATTTTATTTAATTGAAGAAATTCTAAAGGAAATATCCTACTGGGAGGCTGATTTTGATAATCTGGAATCCAATAGTCACTTGGTTCCTCAGTGATGAATTTGTCATCCCCTTTCGTATAATACCTTTCACTAAGTAACGCATCATACACTTGTCGACAGAGAACTATCTGTTCCTCGGTGGTTGAATTTCCCCATCTACTAGAAGCATCTTTTAACTCATCCGGCATAAAAGTTTTAGCTATCTCATAATTAATCGTCGACAAACCTTCAAGCTCCGCGATCAAATCCCAAGAGACTGGCTTGTTGGCCGTAAGATCTCGGGCTAACACATCCATTAGCGAAAGATTTGCACACGATTCAATAAACAGAGGTTGCACATTTTGTAAGCCTGCTCGCATGAAGACTGCTTGCGGAAAAGATTCCGATATCAAACTGTCAAAATTGACATAGTATTCTCTCCTGCGACTGATCATTTCCTGATACTCTGGTGAAGACCGTGACAATCTAACCGAGTGATACACTGCATCATCAAGAAGAACTTGCATTTCCCTTGAAAAACTACACATTTTGTTCTCGCTTTCTACCCGTATTTAAAACCTAATAACTATTACCGCATATATACTCCTAATATTAAGTTTTTCAATTATGGAGAGATAGAGCATTATTTAAAATAAACACAAACTCTATCTCACCATCACATTAGCTAACTACCATCTCTTCAACCAAGTTAGAATCATTACAAATTGAGCATCAATCTCCGCATGCTTACATCACAAAAATCTTTAGATCGTTCAATTCTGATTGTCAGTTTACTTTTGAAAAATCCCCTTTATTAAACCAATATCAATATTGTCCGGGATTACTAGTGCAAGCTTCTACTTTTCAAAAGTTAAATGGTTAACTCCTATTCACTATGCATAAAAAAAGCTAACATTTTGCAAATATTGAAACGCTAATATAGTTAAAGTAGCGTGGGAGTCTTGTTGTTTTCTAGTCTTGAAGAAATTACGAACTTACCAAAGTCCTCTTGGTAAATCTAAAATTCGACGGTTCTATAGTTAGATTTATATTCTACTGGATAAATTAAATTTATAATTTCGATTGTTTTACGAAAACTGATAGGCGAAGTTTTCATGCCATCGTCTTTTAAGATAAATTCATCATACTTTTACTTCTCTAACTGCCAGGACACTTTTAAAAATAACCTTTTTAAAATATCCTTCAAGCAGCCCCAAAGATCTAACTTCGGCTTGCGACGTCATAGAAGAGAACTTATCTTGCTCCAGTCTGAATTATAAAATGCTAAGAGATAGGGCAGAAAGTAGAATGCAAGTCCAAGCACTATAGTGATAGCGGCTCCGCTGGATGCAGCTGAGACGTTGTCTTTTGCTCCTACTCCCAACACAAAAGTTAAAAGCATACCGATACCAACACCAAACAATCCGCGGACAAGGCCAAAGATTTTTGGAACAATGGCACCTTCGATATGGTGCAAATTTTTATCGAGTTCATCAAAACTTTGACCGACCTCGGCAAAGGAGTGCGGAACTAATAAAAATAAAGCAACAACCATAGAGGCGATTACTAAAGGATTCCATTCTCTCTGTACATTTACATTGACGTTCATTACTTTTCCTTTATAAATTAAATTGAATCCAAAACCACAGCGGTCCTGGCCGTTAGAAAAGTAAAGAAATGAATTTTCAAAGAACATGGATCAAAGCACTATATTTCACGCAAAAAGATAAAAGGCCGATCTCAGGTGAAGCCAAGTAAAACTGTTATGTAAAATGTCTCCTAGAGTGGATACTGAACTTTACTAGGAACATCCCACTTCCATAACGCGTTATAATCATAGATATCAATACGTTACAAATAACGACATACAATAAGATCAAGAATCAGGTACGTTGGACGGTGTGTTAGAACTCGGTGAAGAATCCATCACCATAAGATTCGATTTGTTCATACTTAAATTCGTCATACATTGAGACATTGGCGAAACAATCTTTTAAACGAAGCCTGAAGCGATAACTCCCTAGAAAGAGTCGTGGGAACGAATAAACCGCATAACGACTTTGAAAAAATTAGAATTTAAAGCAGCAACCGAAAAACTAAATGATTCACTCTCTAACTAAACTACTACCAATTACAATACATGTTATAAAAAATAGAAGTATAACGAAGTTCTAAGCTATGCTGTCGGTCACAAAAAATGCCCACTAGACAAATTTTAACCTTACCTCGAACAAGCCTTTCGACAATATTTTGCACTTTTACCTAGCATTCTTTTAACAAAATAGTTACTGTTGTAGAATAAAAATAGATTACTCCAACAATTCGTTACCATGAAAAAATTTCTAATCTTAGCTTCTCTCGTTTTATCATTAAATGCTTGCTCCATTGAAGACTCTAAAGAGGGTCAAAGCCCAAATGATCTGAACATTTCGCATCAAATGAAAAAGATACGCAATTCCGCGGATAGGCTATTCTATTACACTTGGAATCAGGATGAAGAGCTAAACGAAAGCGAGAAGTCCGATCTCGTGCAAATCGTAAGTGACTTGAAAAACAATTTCCATAAATTAAAGTCAATCAACAACCAACAAGCGAACGAAACTGGATTTCAATTAATACTAGCCGATCAAAACAAACTTTTGGCCGACATTGAAGATAACCTTAAAAACGACAAATTTGACTACGCACGATGGCAACTTAAAGGCGTAACTCATAACTGTTTCTCTTGCCATTCAAGAGTTCCAAGCTTAAGTGACAAAATCGACCTCAATTTGCGGATCAACAATACAAGCTTTGAATCAAAATTAGCAGAAGTTGAATTTTTAGTGGCCTCGCGACAGTTTAATAATGCAGAAAATAAATTATATCATCTAGCACAGGAACTTTCATCGAATGACTACCGAAAAGGACTTGCTTTCGATTCGATTAAACTCTGGATTCTCTTACAGCTGAGAGTAACAGATGATCTTCAAGAAGCCGCGTCAAATTTGAGCAAGCTCGTTGATCAAAGTACATTCGACGAAGCGTCCAAAGCTCTAATCAGACACTGGGCAGCCGAGATAGAAAAATTGGCAAATACTCAAAAGAATAGTCAAACAGACAAAACTTCAAATCATAATTTAGAATCTGTTAAGTCAATTCTCGGAAATCTAACAAAATATAGATCAGAAGAAGAAAATAATCGTGATTTAGTTTCTAGCATATACGCTTCTTCCCTTCTGCATCAGATGCAATATGAGGACAAGTCAAAATTAAACCATCAAAAACTCCTAGCGCTTCTAGGAGTAACGTATTCACGAATAACAATTCCAAGCCTACAAGCGCTTTCAATGCCATATTTGGAACAGTGCATAACTATTACACCACACACTAAATGGTCTAAGATATGTTTTATAAATTGGAAATCTACTTTCGACTTCAACCACACTGGCAGCGGAGGAGAGAACCTCGAAAATACTGATTACGAAAAACTGAACAAATTAAAAAGTCTTAGTTCTAAGAGCAGATGATCATCCAATTTTCAGTTAAATAATAAATATTTTAGACTTTAATATTTTTAATTTATAACTCTAAATTGACAGGTCATTCTCAGAAAAACCAGCGCGTACCCAAGCATCGAGATTAGCGATGGTACAACTTGCAATGCCTTCCAGCGCTTCCTCGGTTAGAAAAGCTTGATGACCAGTAATCAAAACATTGGGATAATTCTTAAGCTTAAGAAACAGCTCGTCTTCTATTTGAGCTTTAGTGTGGTCTCGGAAAAAGATCGGTTTTTCATACTCGTACACATCCAAACCGGCTGCCGAAATGACACCACTATCCAGCGCCTCAATCAAATCTAATGTATTAACAATAGCGCCCCGAGCAGTATTTATAAAAACTACACCCCTTTTCATTTTAGCAAACGAATTTTTACAAAATAAATATTTGGTTTCGACATTTAGTGGACAACTAACCGAAATAACATCTGACAATCTACATAGTTCATCCAATGTCACGTATTCAATTTTTGTCTTTTCTACTAATTCGGAATTCTTTTCAATATCGTAAGCAACCAACCTGCATCCAAAACCATACATAATTTGTGCAAAGGCAGAACCAATCTTACCCGTACCGACAACACCAACAGTCTTCCCATGCAAATCAAAACCTATTAATTTATCTAACCTAAAATCCCCCTGACTTATCAAAGACTGTCCTAAAAGGATCTTACGATTCAAGGTCATAAGCATCGTTACCGCATGTTCTGCAATTGCATAAGGTGAATATGCAGGCACATTCGCTACTTTTATTCCCAACTCAGTAGATTTTTTTAAATCTACGTGATCATAACCAGCAGATCGAAGGGCGATATACTTAATACCACAATCGCTAAGTAACTCTAAAACTTCCGATGATGCATTATCAGAAGAAAATAGAGAAACACATTCAAATCCCTTCGCGAGTTCAGCAGTATCTTTGTTTAAGAATTTCTCAGTAAAATGCATCTCGTGCTTTTCACCTGCGGATCTCTCTAGGTAGGGTTTGTCAAATCCATGACTACTGTAAACTAATGTTTTCATACTAATTACTCTATCACCTTTAAGAAAAAACTATTTTGATTAAAATGAATATTGCAAATGTCATTATAAAACTCAAAATAGAACCAGCTATTAACATGTTTTTCATTTTAACCCTTCCACTTGCAAATATTATTGCATTTGGTGGCGTGCCCATGGGTAACATAAACGCACAGGAACAGGCCAAAACCATCGGTAACATAAGCACCTCTGGTCCATAATTAAGAGACTGACTCAACTCACCTAGAACAGGTGCAAAGATTACCACCAAAGCCAAGTTACTCATAAGATTACTTAAGATTATTGCAATCAATATCACCAATATTGCCAACAGGTTTTGGTTTCCAGAAAAATTTGCTTCTAAAATATTAGCAAACGAAGTTAGAAGCTCCGTTTTTTCTAATTGAGCACCTAATGCCAAGCTTGCACCAATAAGTAGCAAAATCCCCCATGCCAAATTTTTAGTGTCAGCCCACTCCAGCAGTGCACCGTCTCCTCCCTTTGGATTAGAAGGAAATACAAAAAGTAAAGTTGCTCCAATCATCGCTATGATACTGTCATCTAGAGGTATGTTTGTGAAAGAAGAAACCGTCCCCTTAGAAATCCACAGAAGCGCTGTCAGACCGAAAATTACTGTAACAGCTATTTCTTGATAACTCATAGGACCAAGATTTTGTTTTTGAAGCAAAATGAAATTATCTAAGTCCAAACTAGAGACTGATTTCATTCCACGAATAAAAAAACACATAACAAAATAGAGGACTACTAATAAAACAATACAAATTGGAAACCCGAATGTAAACCAATGAACAAAATCGATCCTTCCGTACTGAGTACTACTTAAATAGTCGATAAATGCAACGTTAGGCGGACTACCAATTGGAGTTGCCATACCTCCTATGTTTGCAGCATAAGCAATCGACATCAGAAGTATCGAAGAAAATATGTGATAGTCTTGGTCACGATCCCCGTTTTCTTCCAGCACATATATTACTGATATGGCAATTGGCAGCATCAATACCGCAGTGGATGAATTACTTATCCACATACTTAATAATCCTGTAGCGAAGATAAGACCTAATAGAATTCTTTTTGGCTGAGTTCCAGTAGCGTGAATTAGATTTAGTGCTAACCTTTTATGCAGATCCCACTTTTCTATCGCAAGGCTAAGAATAAATCCTCCCAGAAAAAGAAATATTAATGGACTAGAATATGACGTTGAAACTTCCCTAAGGCTTGAAACTGAAAATAAAGGATAGAGAATAAGTGGAAATAAAGATACCACAGGAATGGGCAAAATTTCTAAGACCCAAGAAAGTATTATAAAGAGGGATATAGAGAGGATTCTTGCTGAATCATCATTGAAAACAGTTCTCAAATATAGATTAATAAAGACACAAAGACCTCCCAGTGCCGCCAATTTCAATAATCGCAAATATCTCATAAAATAGTAGTAGGTCTCGATTTTTAAGTCCTCACCGAAGTTGGCTTATACGACAAACAAAACATATTTTGAATATATAATTTATTTTGTGGGTACTATATAATATCAATTGGTAACATCATAGTGATAAGACTAAGTTAAATTATCATCATTTATTCAAAATCTTTGGATAAAAAATTCTTCAACTTGTCTAAATCGCTTAGACCGAATAGCCATCTATCTAAAAGCACAGTTCCGACGACAATAAAAAACTGCCAAACGAAACCGTCTCTACCAAATGAAACAGGTTATAGACTATGAAAATATTTTAGATGTGGTAATTTTGGATTCATGTGCAGTCATAAACACTACTTCCAAGAAAAGAAGATCATAAAAGTGGCACCCTATCGCGGTAAGGTTATCACAAGTACTTTTCTTTTGATCATCCATCTCCTAATGTTTTCTAATGCCTATGCACAGGAAGATTCTAATACTCCCAATTTTATCTTACCTCCTCCCTATGAAAGATCAATCTTCTCCGACAACGGACATATTCTCCTATCTTGGAAATACGATAAGGCCACAATCTTTGAGATTCAACAATCCAACGATGTGAAATTTTCTATACCTAAAACCATATACAAAGGTAGTGATAGATCTACTTTTGTTTCTGGTTTACCTGATGGAGACTACTTCTTTCGTATTCGTATCTCAAAAAAAGAATGGTCGGAGACTCTAAAGTTGGAAGTTAGGCATCTTTCACTCAGAACAGCGTATATCCTGTTTGCACTCGGCGCTTTTGTTTTCTTATCAACTGCTTTCGTTATTATCCATGGTGTCTACTTAGTGGAAAAACGGGAGCGAACGTAGTGCACTCTGATCACACAATGATTTCTCCTTCCACTGGCCTTTTCATACTTGCGGTACTGAGTTTAATTTGGATCGCGCTAGGGAAATATTGGGGACTTAAAGCAAAAAGTAATGAAGGCTTCATGCTAGCGGGTAGAAATGTAGGTCTTGCGTTTGGAACTGCAACCGCAATGGCAACATGGGTCACCTCGAACACCACAATGCTTGCACCACAATTTGCGTTAGAACTTGGAGTGTGGGGCATGTTTGCTTACGCGACCGCATCTTTCGGACTTTTTCTATTTGCACCATTAGCGACTAGAATCAATACTCTAATGCCACAAGGATACACGAGTGGTGACTTTATCAGATTAAGATATGGCAAAACAACTTGGTATATCTTCTTAACAATAAGCATCTTCTACGGATTTACATGGCTTGTTAGCATGGCAATGGCGGGGGGAATCTTAATGCTTTCAATTTCTGGCATCCCGTATCAAGTTGGCATGACCATTATCTTAAGCGTCTGTGTGACTTACACTCTCTACGGTGGAATGTACGCAGTAATTGGAACTGACTTTATCCAATCAATCATTATTTTAATTGGAATTATCTGTATAGGTTGTGGTGTCGTCCACTATTTAGATTTTCAAATCTTACACAACGATCTCGCAAATAACAGACCGATGCTACTCGACTTCCTCTTTCCCGCTGCGATTATTTCCGTATTCAACAATCTACTTTTTGGTATAGGTGAAGTTTTTCACAGCAACGTATGGTGGAGCAGAGTTTTTGCAATGCGCAAGGGTATCGGAGTCAAAGCATATCTTTTGGCAGGAATCCTCTGGTTCCCTATTCCAATAGCAGCCGGTTTCATTGCATTAACTGGTGATTCGTTGGGAATAAACATCCCATCACCAGATATGGCTGGGCCTCTTATCGTTTCTCATCTATTTGGAAAACTAGGAGCAATAATTGCCTTCATCGTATTCTTTTGCTCGCTTGCATCAAGCATCGATAGCTTGCTTGCAGCGACAGCTGACCTTATCGTCGAAGACATCTACTCCAAACTTATCAATTCGAACGCTACTCATGCAGCACTCAGGAAAGCTTCTACATACACTATCTTAGTACTCGGTTTTCTAGCTTGGCTCGTTTGCCTTCCAAAAATTGGGACTCTCGCTACTGTTTTATTTTTTGCTGGGCCACTTGTTGCAAGTACAATTTGGCCAATAATCGCGGGATTATACTGGAAGAACGCATCTCCCATCGGCGCGACATTGGCAATGTTAATAGGAAGTATCGTCGGGCTTTTTGTATATTTTACAATCGGTTGGTACGCTGCATCACTTTGTTCAGCCGCTATCTCAATGTCTATAGTTTGCGCTTGTAGAGTATTCTACCCTAAAGATTTTGATTATAGCAACCTCAACGAAACACCAACTTAGTTCTATAAAATTTATGGCAATTTCAATATTTCAACTTGAATTCCTGGTAATCGGATCTCTTTTCGGTGTTTCTATTGGAGTTATTGTTTTAATTACCCTAATTATTCTTGACTGGAAGAATAAAGATGTCTGGTGAAATTTAATTTTAACACAAGGCTCGGGTAGTTTAGCCAGAAGGATTTTTAAACCCGTTGTGTTTGTATGACCGCTTTTTCATTCAAAGAATACTGCATCCATCCGACTAAACTTTTAGCAAATATAGAAAAAGAAAATTCAAATTATTAGATACTTATTCTTGTTTTTGAGAAGCACGTAGCTCCAAAAGCTTTTTTTCAATACTTTCATTCTGCGAATTGTAGTAATCAATCAGTTCAAGAATTCGCCTTAGATTCAATTCTCTGGCTGCTTCTAATTGTTTCAAGGTCTCCGCAAAATCACCGTTTTTCAGTAAAAATTGCTTGCGACTTTCTTGAACTTTATTATTTTCTCTCATAATCGCATCGTAAATTTCTCGCCGATGAACTGGGATAGACTGTGGCGCTTCGATATTCAATCTAACTTTATCTCCGCGGATGTCGACAACAGTAATTTCGACATCGTCACCGATCATAATGCTCTCGTCACGGTGCCGGCTAAATACGGACATTATAGTCTCCTTGAAATAGACTAAACAAAAGAATTTTCAGTTAAGTTCAAACTGTATGCACTAGGTGATTGTAATCATAGCTAGTGTGAACAGTTTGACCCACGGAAAACAAAACCTTTAACCCTTCTTGACTCTAGATCGGAACTAACACAAATCAAATAATAGTGGAATGCACGCAGTAAGGCATTGCTTTAAGTAACATTTTTTGACACAAATCGAATATTTAGCAATACGGAGATATTAAGAATCTTTGATCAAGTTGTTACTAGCTATTTATGCGTCATAGTATAAGCGCCATCCCAATCGCTCTGTGGTAGTTCAACCATTTCTTTACAACGTGAAAAAATGAGATCAATGTGAGTATTCCTTAAATGACTATCTAACATTTTGATTCGCTTCATCGCCTGATCAAATTTACCATTGAGATATAGATCAACGATTTGACGAACAGCACTATCATCTTCGCTGTCAAAAGTAATTTCATTCACAGAGTATATCACAACGGGCTCCGTCATCCCTAAGACACGTACTTTATCAATCAACTTTTTATTAAACATACCCTTAGGCAATAGTGCCGCAGATGAATCAGCAATCAAGATGCTTTCACCATAAACCTTTGTTAGTGACTCTATTCTTGATGCAAGATTCGCGGCATCACCTATAACAGTGTATTCAGTATGGTCTAATGAGCCAATATTTCCGACTATTGCGACACCTGTATTGATTCCAATTCCCAAATCAAACGATGTTCCATGTTCCTTATTAAATGAACGTAATTCCATTCTCATTTCTATTCCAGCTTGAACACTTGAAAGAGCTGAATTTTCCAAAATATTTGGAGCACCAAAAAGTGCAAAGATACCATCTCCAAGGTATCGATTAATAGATCCGCCATGTTTCCTTATGATCCCCTCCATCAATGTAAAGTATTTGTTTAACAACTCTACAAGATACTCTGGATCATTGTTATCTGAAAATTCCGTAAATCCCCGCAAGTCGGATATTAAAACACTAACAAGTTTTTTCTCACCGCCTAGTGCTGTTTTTCCACTTAAAATTTCCTCTACAGCCTCAGGTGAAACATATCTCTCAAAAGTATTACGAATGACTTCTTTTTCTTTTAATTCTTCTGCCATTAAATTGAATCTATCAGTTACTAAACCTAGCTCATCTTTCGTTGTGATCGGCAATCGGAATTCATAATTTCCTGAGGCTACCTGCAATGTCCCCTCAGCTAGTGAAAGAATTGGACGAGCAATCAGTGTGCTAATACATGCAACAGCAATACCAAGTATGGCAAGTGCAGCTAGAATTCCAAATCCAAACACTCGAGTCAATCTCTCAAGCTGCGAATGAACTTCACTAACCGGGAGATGAAAAACTATTATTAGATTTGAATCTCCAATTCTAGAAAACATCCGATATTGGTCGTCAACATAACTTTTAAAGCTGACATCAGATGAAATAAAATCTTTTAGAAACCGACTGTTAATTAAATCATTTTTCTTTTCGCCATATATAATTTCACCAACGTTTTTATCATTAGAAGAATCAATCAAGAAAGCACGACTATATTTTCCAACTTTTAGGTCGTTTAGAATCGACAGTATTGAGTTGATAGGTGTATCGAGTGCAACCACTCCTTTCACCTTACCCCGTTCTCTTATCGCCGATGCGATCGTAATAATTTTTTCGTATGGCGGAGAATCATCGGTATATGGAGTAGAGACGATGCTAGATTTTGCATTAACAGCATCAATATACCATTCTCTTTTTCGAGCATCCCACTCCTCTGGAGGCTCCCATTGATCACTGCTGACAAGCGAACCATCATTTTGTTTAGCAATATAGATTGACTTAGCGCTATAGACGGAGGCAATATCTTGGAGATAGAGTTGCTGTTTGACATCGGAAATTGAATTTCGACTTTCAACCTTCGCAATCATTTCTGTAACGCCTCTTCTCAGCGCGATCCATGAC
Organism: uncultured Bdellovibrionales bacterium; assembly: GCA_964472005.1. Classification (GTDB taxonomy): domain Bacteria; phylum Bdellovibrionota_C; class UBA2361; order SZUA-149; family DAOLCO01; genus CAYYIQ01. Next base: position 19,045 of record CAYYIQ010000024.1, read on the forward strand.
TCTATATTCTTAACAGCTATCTCAACTTCGTCATGGCTTTTTTCTTCGGTAGTTGCGTATAGAATTTGAAAGCTATTATAATATGTTGCAAATGCTAAACCGAAAAGAACAAATGCAGTCGAACCTAAAACTAGTAGCAAGAGTTTGTTACGAATTTTTCGATTGTAGAAGGAATATTCAATATTAGATTTTTTTGACTTTACCAACACATTTGGCTCTAAATTTTTGGTCATGGAGATCTATATAAAGAGTAAACTTACATAACTTAAGTTAAGATGAGATCGACTTATTTGACTAAATTCTAGATAGAAATAAATACATTGCCGTGGATCTCAGATTAGATTTTCCAAAAACGACCTAAGTATCTGTTCTAACATCTTAAATCAAAGACAAACATACTTGATTTGTAAATACGCGACACCTAAATGAACGACGCATCGAAAAAGATGGCATTTCTTAGACTCCTCACGGTTATCACAAGTGGTAATTTAACGAAGTGTTGGAAAGACTAATTTCTATAAATATCAATGCATTCAATTGTACAAACTTCATTCGATCCTAGATCCCGTTCACACGAGCCTTCGATCAAAGTTCGACCACATTTGCCAACTACCATCTGCTCAGTCGACATTCATCTAATTAACAATGTTTAAGTCTCCTAATTTAGATAGTAGATGCGCCTCTGATCAATCTCCGAGCGAATGAAGTTTAACATGGTCTCTTATCAGCACAGATTACACCATGTTCCTCGCGCTACTTGAAACAAATCATCTATGTAAATAACTTAATCGCAATATAAAATCGGTAATCAATACCGAATATCTAGCTTCTCCCCTTTTGATTGTTGTTGACATCTATTTTGACTATGCGATGCTCACAATTCATATAGCTTTGCAGACGAACATGCGAAATTCACGTTCATAATAACACGACACCAACCGGAATTTTAGAACTAATGAAAGACATCACAAAGATTGACGTAGAAAATAAAGATGTGTCTGATAGTGCACTCTCTCAAGAAGTTTTAACAAAAATTGATGCCTATTGGAGAGCTGCGAATTACTTATCAGTAGGTCAAATCTATCTTTATGACAACCCGCTTCTCAAAGAGAAGCTAAGTTTAGCCCATATTAAAAAACGACTATTAGGACATTGGGGAACGACTCCAGGATTAAATTTTATCTACGTTCACTTAAACAGAATAATAAAAGCTCATGACCTAAATATGATCTATGTTACAGGTCCCGGACACGGTGGGCCTGGTCTTGTCGCCAATACATATCTAGAGGGTACTTATTCCGAATTCTACACGTCGATTCAACAAGATGAATCTGGATTAAAAGAATTGTTTCGTCAGTTTTCCTTTCCTGGTGGTGTGCCCAGTCATGTGGCTGCAGAAGTACCTGGTTCAATACACGAAGGTGGGGAATTGGGTTATGCCTTATCTCACGCCTACGGCGCTGCTTTTGACAATCCCGACTTAATAGTTTCATGCGTGATTGGAGACGGTGAAGCAGAAACAGGCCCTCTTGCGACTTCTTGGCATTCTAATAAATTTCTTAATCCAGCAACTGACGGAGCTGTCTTACCTATTCTGCATTTGAATGGATATAAGATTGCAAATCCGACAGTGTTGGCTAGAATTCCGCAAGATGAACTTACACAACTTTTTCAAGGATATGGCTACAAACCATATTTCGTAGAAGGAGAGGACCCAGAGACGATGCACCAAATTATGGCTCAAACTCTTGATGTTGTGTTGAAAGAGATAAAATCGATACAATCTGAGGCACGAAACGGTGGTGCAATTCAACGCCCGACTTGGCCGATGATTATTTTTAAAACGCCAAAAGGTTGGACTTGTCCAAAAGAAGTTGACGGTAAAAGAGTTGAAGGTTTCTGGCGAGCGCATCAGGTACCTCTTGACGGACTATTTGAAAACCCCGAACATGTTACGATTCTTGAGGAGTGGATGAAGAGCTACCGACCTGGGGAATTATTTGACGATAGTGGACGTTTAGTACCAGAACTTGCGGATCTTGCCCCAAAAGGCCTTCGCAGGATGGGAGCAAATCCTCATGCTAATGGAGGCACTCTTCTGAAAGACCTAGAACTTCCAGATTTCAGAAAATTTGGATGCGACGTTCAAGTCCCCGGAAGCAAAACCGCAGAAAGTACTCGAATACAGGGGAACTATATTCGAGAAGTTATGAGTCTAAATCTAGACACAAAAAACTTCTTAATTTTCAGCCCGGATGAAAATTCATCCAATCGTTGGGGGGACGTTATGAAAGTCACGAATAGACGGTTCCTCGGTGAAATATTTCCGTATGACGACCACCTCTCTCCGGACGGAAGAATTTTTGAAATGTTGAGTGAGCATCAATGTCAGGGCTGGCTCGAAGGATACTTACTTACCGGAAGGCATGGATTCTTCAATTGTTACGAAGCATTTGTTCATATTATCGATTCCATGTTCAATCAACATGCGAAATGGTTAAAAGTCTCTCGTGGAATTCCGTGGAGGAGACCAGTCGCATCACTGAACTATCTCTTATCCTCACATGTATGGAGACAAGATCACAATGGATTCTCACACCAAGACCCAGGATTCATCGACCACGTTGTGAACAAGAAGGCTGAAGTTATTCGAGTTTACTTACCACCAGATGCTAATTGTCTTTTGAGTGTCACGGATCACTGCCTGAGAAGTAGGAATTACGTGAATGTTATCATTGCTGGTAAACAACCCGCTCCACAATGGCTCTCAATGGATGATGCAATAAGACACTGTAGTGCCGGCCTAGGAATTTGGGAATGGGCCAGCAACGATAAAGGAAGTGAACCAGATGTTGTAATGGCATGCTGTGGCGACGTCCCCACTCTCGAGACTCTTGCTGCTGTAAAAATTCTTCGAGCTAAATTACCTGATTTAAAAGTTCGCGTAGTAAATGTTGTTAACTTAATGAAATTGCAACCTACTAGCGAGCATCCAAATGGGTTAAGCGACAGTGATTTTGATGCTATATTTACTAAAAATAAGCCAATAATATTTGCTTTCCATGGCTATCCTTGGTTAATCCATCGCTTAACATATCGCCGAACAAACCATAAGAATCTTCACGTAAGAGGCTACAAAGAAGAAGGGACAACAACAACTCCGTTTGATATGGTCGTCTTAAATGACATGGATAGATTCCACCTTGTGAGTGACGTAATTCACCGAGTTCCGGGACTTGCCGATGAAGCAGCCTACATACTTCAGGAGATGCGAGACAAAAAAACCGACCACAAAAATTATATCAATAAGCATGGTGAAGACATGCCTGAAATTACGTCATGGAGTTGGAACCAATCCAAATCTTAACTCAAACTACTATCTCGGAGCTAGCCACTTTAAAATGAAAATCCTAACTGTCAACTGCGGTAGTTCAAGTTTAAGAGTCGATATATGCGAAATTGACAATGGGAGTACCCGAACCCTAAATTGGATTTTCACTGCTCACGCTAAAAACATTGGAAACGATTGCAAATTAAGTTATGGATATTTGGATAAGCAACAAGAAAATGAAAGCTTA
>CAYYIQ010000025.1:0-10099 GCA_964472005.1 uncultured Bdellovibrionales bacterium
GACAGCGAGAGCTGAGATAAAAAGCGAGAGAAACACTACGGTCAGGTCCATTTCATGACGCTTGTATCTAACTTTGTACACACTGAGGACCAAAAACGTTAAAAATATGATAGGGCCAAGCGCATAAATAAATTGATAAAAAGTTATGTCCGTTAGAGTTTGCGTTATGCTCATAAAAGCACCTAGCGATGAAAACTTTTCCGTCCAGTCAACGTAAGTAAAATCAAAAGGATAATTAAAGTTATCAAGTCTTATCCTAATAAAGGTTGCCAGTCCTTCCGCGTCAATTTTTTCTTTAAAGAGATTATAGAAACTTCCTTCAACTTTTTCTTTAATACAGAGCACATTATGCACAAAGAGGTTACTTGTATTTTGATTCCACAAAATTTTATAAAGTGTCCACGGTGCCAAAGTTAACAAGAAGACACCCATAGATGACAAAAATCTAATCAATCCAAATCTAAAAAAAATGAATGTTAAAAAAGGGAATACTGAGAACGAGATACTTTCATGAGCTAGAAAGCCTAAACCAAGTAAAACTAAAGACAAGGTAAAGAATGGTCGCGCTAAAAGTAATAGTTGCAAGGCAAACAAACCCAATGATGCCGAAAACAACTTTGGCCAACTAAAAACAATATTGATAAAGCAAAAAGGATTTATAATTAGTAGCAACAAAGAAACTAAGCCTGCCTTTTTACCAAAAAACCTCGTTGTAAAAGAATAGGCGACAATTAAGCACAATGAATTAAAAACGATGGATGCAGATTCGAAAATAACGCTCGAAGGAAAAGAGCTATTTAACCAAGTCGATGTTTCAGTGACACCCAAAAGTAAAAACATCGAGGCGATGCTAAAACCCAAAAACGGGCCTCTATTGCCAAATTGCCAGTTTGGTACTGGGTCTAAGAGATTTGGGTTAATTCTCTCCGTGAGATAACGAACTGTCTGAAACGGGATAAGATTATCGATGGGCAGACCAAAATGGTATTGAATTTCGGCCAGGGTAAAAGACTGTAACTCTAAATTCGGATCTAGAACCGAAAACATTGCAAATGCTGAATATAATGACCAAACTGATATTGTCGCTAGATTTTCTCTAATTGAAGAAATAATTGCCGTCGAACATTGAGAAAGATTTAAAACAAGGCAAAGAACAATCAAGCAACCCTGAGATGCATTACTAAAATCGAACATTAAGGTGACAATCGTCAAAATCGATAGCGTCAATGCTCCTGTAATAAAAGACAAAATCAATTCTTCGAGCGTATCTAGTCTTCCTTTACTAATGAATCGAGCCGTGAGAAAACCAGAAGAGATAAAAATAAATTGTGTAAAACAAATTAATCCAAATATTAACGAAATATTTTGCGCCGTAAGCATTATAGATTGAGAACGTCCATTACCATTATTAATAACATGTTCTCGTTTGAGATATACTGATACAATTTTCGCTATCCTGTTAAGCAGGCATACACGCAAGATGATTCAGTATATAAGCTCTCCTACGGATTTTAAATATGAAATGACTCCCGTATAACTACCCTAGAATCAAAAGGGGTTTAGGAAAAGTATTTCAATTCATCTTTGAGAAAGAGAACACTGATTATTGACTTTATTGCGTTAGAAATAGAACATCTAGGAAATTAGAACAACATGAAAGAATTGAAGGTCGGACTAAAAGCTCCAAGTTTCTCGCTGAAAAACCAGAATGGCGAAACCGTATCTCTTAAGAATCTGGAAGAAGAGTACATTGTTCTGTTCTTCTACCCTAAGGACAACACCCCTGGCTGCAGCATTGAAGCTAAAAACTTCACCTCTAACCAAAAAAAGTTTACTAAAAACTCTATCGCTACTTTCGGTGTTTCAGGTGGAGATCAAAAGTCTAAGGAGAACTTTTATAAGAAAGCTAACCTTGGCGTAACATTATTAGCAGACGAAGATGGCGCAATTGGTACAAAATACGGCGCTTATGGAGATAAAATTTTCATGGGAAAGAAATTTATTGGCTTTCATAGAAAGACAATAATTATCGGACCAGATCGTAAGATTGCAAAAATATACGACAAAGTAAAACCTGCGGAACATGCCGAAGAAGTTTTAGACGACATCTTGGCATTAAAAGAGAGCTAATTCGACCTCTGAAAAACTTATGTAATGCGGTCGCCTATGAATACAATTTTATAATAAATTCGAGATACAGGTATAGCTAATGCGATCTAAACTCTTATGAATTTAGATCGCCTACATTTAAGGTCCTCTCAATCAAAACCTCATCTCCGCCTTCACCTTAGTTCCTAGACGAAGAATCCTCGATTCGGAAAGTTGTAAAATTTCCGTTTTTAAACTTTGCAACAACATATGAACCATCAGGATAGGAGCCTCCTTCCTTAGAGAATCGAAAATGATCGCGTCCATCATTTGCGTTGCTCGAATACTTGCCACTATCAAGAAAGCTTGACTCAACAGGAGGGAGCGAAGAGTATATTTCGACCGATGAAACATCTCCAGCAAGCATAGAAGGCATTAGCACCACTAATTTCCCATCACTTTCGGATATTGGCTTCCATAAGAATCCGCTAGAGGATGAACCAACTGGCCTACCCACGTCACCGCTTCCCTCTTGGGCAATCTCGGACACGGCCTCTAAACCCAAACTGTTTTTTGAGTTTGAGGGCACACTTAATTTGCGATCGTTTATTGAAAACTTACCTATTCTCATTCCTTCGATCATCTCTGAGGCCTTCGACATCGCATCGTCAAGATCAGCAACAGCTATTGTAAAATCACTTCCGCCGCCTTTACTATCATAAAGCGCTGTCGAATTTGAATCTAATTGAGCTGCATCAAATGATATACCATTAATGGTATTTGCTTCATCTGAGGTTAACATTTTAGATTCGACTAACCCCGCTAACGCTACTTTAACATTATCTTCAACACTACTTCCAGAAGCTGATGCTTTCGCAAAATTTTTCGAAAATTCGTCTCCCAGTTTTATACTTTTAGAAGTTAAAATCGTATTAACAATAGCGAATTGCATTTGCTCCTCGTTCACCCTTCCTTCCGAATCAGGAGACAAATATTCTTTGATGTTCTCCTTAAATTTATTTTGACTTAAACTTTCAAGAAATCTATTTCCTTGACCTATGGGGGAAGCGCTGCGTTCCGTTTCGTTAGTCAATATTGATTTAGGGTACTCAACTTGTTTAGTTGAATAGCTAGCTGTCGAAATATCCATTTTTAAAATCCTCTAATTGTTTTTCTACACAATTAGTATCGAAGGATCGCTGGATTTTTTTCATGCGATTTTCAAATGAAGAATGTTTAATCAGCCGTAGAAATTTTAATAATCCGACTTTCCGTAATAATCAGATTAACTTTCTGATCGAATTCTTCTGTAGGGATGGAACTCTCAATTTGATCTTCAAAACACAATCCGACTCGAACTACACCTTTAGCCGCAACTGCAAATTTATCGTAAAATCCCTTGCCATACCCGATCCGATTTCCAGTTAAGTCGAAACCCAAACCTGGGACAACTATAATATCCATTTTATGTGGCTGCCCTACTCGATCCTTCATATTGAACAAATCTTGCTTGGGTTCTCTAATATTGAAACTTTTTGGCACAAGTTCTGTGGCTGGATTTAGAATACGAATGGGAATAATTTCCCCTTCATGACATAAGGGGAAGTACACTTGGTGCTGTTTTGACAAACAAAGATCTACGATTGCATCTGTAGATACTTCTGCTTCAGTACTAGCATAAAGCAATATCGATAACTTACTAGAATCATCATTCGAATATTCACTGATAAATTCGGAAAGCTTAGACTGAATTTTTACTGACTTAAAATCACGCTCTTTTACGGTCAAACGCCGACCTTTTAAGATCTTTCTTAAGCTATCTTTTGCATTTAAAACGGACATAACGCCTCTAAATCGATAGGAATATAACAAGATTGAAAAAACACAGTACAAGCAATATCAAAGCGACATTTTCAACTATAGAACTATTTTACTACATATTAGACGATTATTGTAATAACAATTCAAATTAAAATTTTGACTGGAATAGACCAATATTCTGCTCACAATTTAGATTTCCATCAGGCAATTTAAATCATGGGCAAGATGAAAGCCGAAATAGTCTAAACATTCTAATTTTTAAAATAGAGTACTTTAACTTAAGAATATTTAAAAGATAGAAACAATGTCCAATTTAGATAGCTTTCATCCATTTCGCCAAACAATAAACGTAAAAGACGAAAGTCCTAAAAACAGCAATCCAGACAATAACTCACAATCAGACAGCAAAGATAAAGAAGATATTCAATTTACCCCTTGGCTCTCTTGGAAAACAAAATTCCGTTTTTTAATTGCAACACTAGGACTAATCGCAATTTTCTTAATCGGGAATTCTGTTTATAGTACTCTTTCTCCACTCCTTAGTCCTTTTGGAGATCACTCTCCTAAACAATCACTAGAGTCAATCAACGAAAATCAAGGGATACCTTTAGCCTTCGATAAAAATGACTTAGATGAAAGGGGAAGAGAAGTTGGACACGCTCGCCAAAAAGCCGGATTTTTAGCATCAATCTTTTGCAAAGGCGGGAAAAAATCGAGGTTCTGCGATTAGAGTGTTAATCGTAAAGTTACTATTTATTCTCAAGTCTTCAAGTACAAAGAACTTCAAACTTGATTTGAACACCTTTTTCAAAATTTTTACCCGCAATTAATTTCGTCTAATTTAAGACCTTTTACTTTCCTTTCGTAAAAACACTCCCACAAAAAAATTTAGAGGAATAAATTAAATATTCTCCGATAATGATTTGAATCTACAATTTAAGAAATAAATTTGTGATTTAAAGCAACGCATTATTAATCACGGAGAGAAAAATGGACATCAATTTAAGAATATCAACCAGTTCAACGAACCTTCAAGACAGCAGCAATCTTACTGAACCGACAAGTAACAATAAAAGTGAAATTCAACAGAACCCCTCGAACAATAGTTCAGCACTAGATTCTAGCGATTCAATAACACCTCAGCAAAATATGCAAGAAGCTGGTATGAACACATTAGGACAAAAAAGCTCCTATATTAATATCAACAATAACATTTCAACAAACCCAAGTCAGTTTGATACGCCCCAGACAAACTCAACAAATTCAGAGGTCAATAGCAACGACATTAACAAAACGAATGACGACTGGGCAAAATCTCTGATTACTGAAATGAAAGGAATGTTTGATTCCTTTTTCAATTCTTTAACAAAATTGATAGAGTCTATCTTCGGTGCAAAGAGCGGCAACACAACGAGTCAAACTTTGACCTCAACCCCAACTAACAACACTTCTCAAACAACAACCTCCACAGTTCCTTCAACTGACTCTAGTTCGAAAACGAACAGAGTAGTAGAAAGCTTTATCGCTCACACCGCGAAAAATTTAGGGGCGGACTTGAATAACAATATCACCGAAGAAAAAATGAGAGAAAGCGTCATTATGTATCAGCTCTACCAAAAGGACGAAGAAGCAGAAAACGTATTTAAGACCGCTTTAACTCAAAACAAATCGAATGGAAAATCTAGCGACGATGCAATAAAGGCCGCACTTATAGAGACCGAAAAATCAAATAAAATTGAGCGATGGGAATCTGACTGGGTATATAGTCTTTCATTTCAGGCTGCCCAATTAGACAATGACTTTAGTAACGTATCAGGCATCTCAAATAATTTACCCGCCGCGGCCGCAATTCAAACCGCTGAAAGGAACCTTGTTTCAATTGCAAGCGGTTCAGCAACACCGCTTCAGCGGTCTATCGCAGCTTAAAAGTTGTGAAATCAGGACAGCATTTTTTACTGTAGATAGAAAGTGCTGCCTTCCTATCTACAATAATTTATCATCTATAAATAGAGGAACTCTGAAATAACCACCAACAACAATAGTCATAACAGACTCGGAAAGTTAGTATTTTAAATCTTGCTTAGAAGAGAGGCTTTTTTCTTTTTTCGATATCGTCGAATGAAATACATTGAAACCAAAACAACGGTCGCCAGTACTGCATAAATATTTAAATCTTTTTCAAGTTCTTTTAAGGCTTCGGGAGTAATTGACTCACCTAAGAGATAACCAAGACTCATCATGATTGCTACGCTGATTAATGCGGCGATTAAATCAGACACTAAAAATTGAACAAACGGAATTCTCAGCGCGCCAGCCGATAAAAATGTAACAGTTCTTAATGGAAAAAGATGACGTCCAAGAAAAATACAAACAAATTGATGTCTATTTAATGCGACCCTAACTCTTTCAATTCTTTCAGCAGTGATAGCTGGAAAGAACCTAGACTCCATGCCGTATGTCACAAGTTTCGGACCTAGCTTATAGCCGATTCCATAAATCATTAAGTCCGCAACAATAACCCCAAAATAACAAACTAGAAACATCGTCGAGATTGGGACCGCACCTTTTGCAGCGACAATACCAGCCAACAATACCGGCAGATCTTCCGGTATTGGTAGCCCAAGTCCACCGAGCAGTAAGGAAAGCAATACTACAAGATGCAAAAAAAGACTGTTATCAGAACTTATTAAATTTGCGATATCAGGTAACATCAATCAACTGCCGCGTACCGGTTAAGTACTCCTTTTTGCTGACTGGTTAAGGTATTCTGTGGAATAAAACCACCTCTGCCATCTTCTATTGGATTAGGGAACATTAAATTAGTTACTAATTCTTCTTTAGAAACGCAGTCAGTAATAAACGAACAACCCGCAGTATCTGATAATGGATCAGTATTCGATACGACTGAGCCACTAAAATCTACTGGATGAAAAAGTCCCATAAAATGTGCGCTTTCGTGAGCAATTGTTTCGCCTAAAATCCTTGTATCTTCCGAATCAAAAACTCCGTCAGCTCCCGCAGATGCAAAGACACTGATAACCACTGCACTTTTATTTGTAGGAGTTGGTGGTCCAGGAATACTGGCAGACACTCCAAGAACTTCTCCAGTACCACCGAAGCCATCTATGTCACCACCAACAAAGACATTGACTGCTGGAGAAACCGCATCAGCAGAATTTGTGCCATAAAGTTTGTCTCCAGAAACAGGAGAAGGAATAATAACAGAGCCACCAACATCAAATTCACTAATGGATAAATTAATTCCTGCAGAGGAGAAGATACTAGAAGCAAGACTTAAACCTGATTGCATCGCACGTTTCGTTCCTTGTTCGACCCCAACCGCTCCGACGTAAAATACATTCAATCTCAATCTTCCAGATGAAAAATTTCCATCTTTCCTAGATGTAACTTTAAAAAGAACTTGTTCACTATTTTGTGAGTTAGATCCACTCGAACCTGAATTTTGTACTTCGGCGCTTACCATTACTTCACTTGGTGAATTGAGTACTGGGTCAGTATCTCTTGAAGGAACATTGGCTGTCGCTAATAATTTGGAAAAATTTGACGCTAAAGACAAAGATTCTCCCCTTGGTGAAAGATAATCTTGACCATCAACTGTAAGATCAGTAATTTTGACAAATTTATTATCAGAAGTTTGTGCTGTAATACTTAATTTACTAACATCTTCTGAAGTCCGAAATGAGGCGCTTGCCAATCCTCTAGAATTAGTGCTCGCACTAATTTCCAGATTTAAATTACCGCTATCGTCGATTTCGGCATTACCATCGTCTTTACTTGCGACACATCCGATACTTGAGCATATTAACAAAACAGGGATCAACTGGGTCAACGAAAAATTTAATTTAAACATATCTAATCAACTATTTTAATTTTTAAAAAAAGCCTTCTTAAGAAACCCGAATCGTTTAACGACTTACCCAAAATTTTCTAATGATCATATAAGAAGCAAGTAAAATCATTAAGAGTTTTAGACTTTCAAACCGAGTTAGGCAACACAAATAGACTCATAAACTAGAAAAAGAACCTAAGGTTCTAAAATTCATTTTACGAGATTCTAACAACTGTTGTATCGTAACTCTACCTAGCAAACCTTAAACAATTTAAGGAGATATCCGACCTCTTTACAGGGATACAAACTAGAAAAGTATCTAGCAAATTCCACACGCCCCTCTAATATTAAAGAATCTCCCAATACTTAAATTCAATTCTCGACAGGAAAGGTGTAGTAGAGATAGAAAAAAAATTTCAATGTGTCGCACGGAGGGGATGGAGATGTAGCTAAATCTACTTTTGATAGTAGATTCCAGCTTTAAAAGAGCTAGAAATAGCGGCTTTAATATCATCAAGATTACTAAGTCTCTTAGATAACGACCTATCCCATCGGTTAATGACCTTTTCTGCAACAGTCTCAAAATTCACACCAGATTCATGACATATAGCTTTGTCGAAATCTATTAAATAAACAACATTCGAGACGCACAACACGTTACCAGGATGTAAGTCGATATGATGAATACCCGCACGAATGCTTTTAGCGGCCTCGACGCCAGCTCTGTAAGAATTTTCAACGAGCATATTTCTATCGCTACTTTTATCCACGATTAGATCTAAAAAATTTTTAGATCCTACTAATTCCTTGGTCACTAGAGCCCCTTGATAAAAACCACCTACATATCTTTTAACGATAGCAGCTTTTGGACTTGGGACCTTTATCCCATGGCTGATAAGCTTCATTAAAATTTTGTATTCTAAAAATGGACGAAAGGTATCTGATTTTAAAAAAGGTTGGAGAAAAAAACTATTATTCAATTTCGCGATTACCCCACCACGTCTGAATAATCTTACTACATAAGAACTGCCTTGGCACTCAATCTTGCTAATTTTACCTCGTCCGCTGAAACCCACTAGCTCACAGGATTGTTCAACTTTTTCTGGATGAAGTAAACTTTGAAATTCAAGAATAAGCGAGTCCAAAAAACTCTCACTTAGCTCAGTCGTAGATAAAATTTCATATTTTTTATGGCTTTGGCGAATCATCGAAAGGCTTTCCAATTTACAATATAACATTAACTAAGATTACTAATTTTCCTATCGCTCAATCTTAGGACGGCTTTAAAGACTTGGTCAGCTCCAATGCGATTCCTGCAAAAATGCGTCCCTGTTGGACAATGATTATGCCCATGACGACCACAAGGACGACATTGCAAATTGGGAACTTCTATTATTTCGTGAGAAGTTCTCCATGGCCCAAATCCGAACTCTGGAACGGTTGCGCAGAAGATTGCAGCGACCGGGACCTGAGCAGCAGACGCTAAATGGAGAGGCGCAGAATCATTAGCGACAACCACATCTGCAATCGAGATTACTGCCGCGGACTCCAATAACGAAAGTTTACCAATTAAGTTTAAATACTGATCTTCGAGTAACGATTTGTCCAAGACTAAGCTTTCAATTCTCAATCCAGTTTCAATGTCAGCTAGACCTCCCAAGGTTACCACTTTTCTACCGTTTGCAAGTAGCTGACTTAATAAATCTGAAAAACCTTCCTCCGTCCAACGCTTTGTTAACCAAACACTTCCCGGTGAGATGACTACTAATTTATCTCCCGAAATTAGAGATAATTTTTGCCTTGCTGAATCAACAAGCTCCATTGGTATTTTAATCGAAAGCGGACCTGACATTTTGTCCAAGTTCGATTCTACTGGCAGCAGAATTGCAAGGTTTCGCAAAACATCATGATTGTAGCCTTTTCGTGCCGTCGAATAAGTGTAAAGGAAAGAGAGCTTACTTTCCTTAAACCCGTACCTCTCCTTGATACGAGATAAAAATAGTAGAATTGAAGTTCTATAAGATTTATGTAAACTAAAAACTTTATCAAAGCGGTAGGTTCTTAGCTGCTTCAACATTCTAATAAAACCAAAAAAGCCTTTGTCTTTTTTACGCTTATCATAGACTAAAACTTGCTCCAGTCTAGAATCATATTGAAACAATGGAGCAGCGACTGGCGTCGTCAACAATGATATTTTGGCATTGGGAAACAGCGCCACCAACGCATCGATAACCGGTGTCGACAAGATCGTATCCCCAATAAATCCAGTTTGGACTAATAAAATTTTTATTGATTTTTCCATTATTATTTAAGTACTTACATTGAAGCGCTCAACTTTTA
>CAYYIQ010000025.1:10109-22355 GCA_964472005.1 uncultured Bdellovibrionales bacterium
AACAGTGAAATTCAAACATTCGCGAGCTTGGGAGGTAGAGCATTAGACATAACCCAAATGTGACTAGAGATCCTTTCAGAACGCTACAAAAGTGGAGTATCACTAGCTGAGAGGTGGGAGAGCGTAAGGCGAAAGATTAGGATCAATTAGACATGCGATGTTTAGTAGCTAGCAAAATATAAAACTAAACTAGAGGTCACCGAGTATTTAATAAGTGTCTTATCACAAGTACCGATGAATTTGACATAAACGTATTTGCCTTAAATTGCCCCTAACATTAAACCTTACGCTGCAAACAGCTTTAATTGCACTGTAGATTTGCTCTCGATTGGTTCAATTACGAGGTGACTCGGAGAAAGTTTTTCTAAAATCTTTTTCACTGGTTCCTCCGCATTCGGTCGAAGAAACAAAACCTGTTTATCTGCATCAAGCTTCGACGCCAGAGACATTTTTCTAATTAAATCTTCATTCTCTTTAGTTCCCGTGCACAACCCCTGCAATAAAACTTTATCAGAATATTTGACCAACAGCTCTGCAAACTTCCACGCATCACCACTTGTTTCACCATATGGCAAAATCGGACTAGCTGAAAATGTCACTTTAATACTCTGAGCCTTAAGGCCGTTGGCTGTAATTAATCGCTCTTCCAGCTTAGGTTGACCAGGAGTATATCTCAATATTGCTTTTTCTAACCGAGTCTCAAAAGGTATTACGCAAATAAGCCGATCTTCTAAAACTTTTAAAGTCGGCAAAGCTGACAGTAACATTTTAGATCTAGACTGAATAACGACTCTCGCAAATTTATATTTCTCTAAGATTTCAAGACACGCTGCAGTTTGAGCAAACTTTTGGTGAAAAGAATTGAATGGATCACTAGTCACACCAAAGAATATAACGCTCGTTCCAAGAATGTTTTTTTTATTTAAATTTGAGAATAAATTTTCAAGTTCTACCTTAAAGTTTTCGCGATAAATCAAAAACTTTCCATCTGGCAAACCTATTTCGCGAGTGTCTCTAGTCCTTAGAAAGAAAGGATCGCTTACGATCAAACTTGAAATTGACTCTCCCTGAGAAACAGGCTCCAGTGAAACTTTGTGCAGAGAGATAGAGACACCATTCGGATACGAATTAAGAGTAATGACGTGCGAAGCCCCCGCAGACAAAGAATTTTTGAAATTAGGAAGAGTCCTAACTTTCTTCTCAACTCTTTTATTTTTAACGTCCTCTGAGAGTTGAACCTTCTGTTTTTTAGAAAACGACATATTTTTATTACTAGTTAAAGATCGACTTCTCATACTCATCACCTCCAAATATTTTAGATTACCTAAAACAAACTTCCGTTAGTTAGACACCCCACTACTTCAACTTATTTAAACTATACCCAAAAAACACCCTAACTTCAAGTGAATTAAAGCAACGAAGCTAACTATCGAATATTCATTCTGTTTTGCGATTTTAATTTAAGTTACTTGAAGCTAACTATCAGCAACCTGCATCCTAAAAATAAATATCTGGGAGAAATAAAATGATTTCAAATACATATCAGAACAATTTAGATAATAGTTTCCAAAATAATATTCAGATAAATCACAATATTTCTTTAAATTTCCTTCCAACCAAGGACTCATTACCGACGAATTTAATGGACGTAAAAGTTGCGTTAGATAAAGCTTCAATGAAAAACTTTCAAAGCATAAAAATAGTCGCTAATAGCGGATTAATTTTACTTTTGATTCCGCTATTAATTCCTGTAAAGGATCGATTGAGAATCGAATTTTGTTTTGAAGCTGATTCCCCAGAAAACCTATACGATTCTTGTTATCGAAGTTGTAAGAATTTTAAAGATATACTTGAAGCTGCCAATGTTCTCACCAATATCGGGATTGATGTTTGTTTTAGTAAAACCATGCCTTAGACAATTACGTCTAAGGTCTCTGATTTTTTACATTCTCATTTTAGGCTCTGCCTGCGCACCCAATACTCGGCAATATTACCCACCAAACAATAATCCCATTGGTTATATTCCACCTCTTTCACCAGTGACTCCAGAGGACGAAAAATACGGACATGAGCTACTGGCAAAACTCTCTGAAAAATACAAACTAGATTTCAGCCATCCACGACGAAGTGACGTTGATACGATCGTACAAAAACTAACATCTAGCATTGGCGGAAGTAATCAACCATGGCATGTCAACGTATTTGCGGACAGTAAAGTTAAGAATGCTGCCGCGACTAAAGGCAATAATGTTTTTATTTGGACTGGAATGATCGATGCGACAGAAAACAATGACGAACTAGCCGCAATTTTAGCACATGAAATCGGACACATCCTCGCACTTCATACCGAACCTACCAACGGAGAAACCGCAAGAGAAGTGATTGTCGGGATCGGCTCTATGGTAGCTGGAACCGCCGTTCAAATCTTGACGAATGGTGCGATGGGCAGCGACATTGCTAGTCAACTGGCATCATCCTTAACAAAAGAAGTTGGTGCTGGCATCCTAATATACCCATACTCACGGGAGAAAGAAACAGAAGCCGATGAAATAGGACTCTTTTTAATGGCTAAAGCGGGATACTCTCCTCAGGCTGCTTTGGACTTTTGGGCAAGAGCGGAAAACGATCCAGACTTTAGCGCATCAATCCCATTTTTTTCAACACACCCACTGGCGAAAAATCGCCTTGCCCACCTTAAACAACTTTTGCCTTACGCATTAAATAAGCAAAGTGCGAGTACTGGAAATGTCTCACCATCACCTACACCTGCCCCACAGTCCACGCAACCTCAACCGATTTCAACGCCTATTAAACTTCCGCAATCACCAGTGGACGAACTTTCAACCACAGATAGTTTTGACATCCGCCAATAAAAAACTACTTACTGACTTCTAATAGTTGACTGCCACTATCGCTATCCACAAAGTTGACTATGGAATATTTACCATGCGCCAAAACACTTTTTAATGACCCTATTAATTTTTGTTTTGCAAATTCTGGCATCTTGTCCACCGGAAAGTCTTTGAGTCTTACTGTAGCCTTGTCTCGATCACCTTTAAATTCGACTAGTTTTGGTCCAATGATTGAGTGATTTTTCAAATATCCTTCAAGAGTCGCCATCTCTCCAGCTTCGTGATTGTGAACAGGGGTCACTCCCATTAACTCTCTAATTCGCTTCAAAAGCACTGGGTTCTTCTCATATTTTTCAGCGTCGCTAAATAACTTAATTGCTTCTTCTTCGTCGCCAGCTTCCTTTAAGAGCAAGCCTTTTGTAACTAATGCAATTACAAACTTACTATCCTTCTTTAATAACTCATCCAGAATACCAACTGCTTTCTTTGTTTCTCCACTACGTCCTAAAGCTAAAGCGTAATTTGTTCTTGCCGAATCATCGCTTGGATCTACTTTCAAATACCTTTCATAAAACTCCATTGCTTTATCACTCGCACCGACATGGAGACTTAATGTCGCTAAACCTAATAGAGCATCTTTCTGCTCTGGGTTCTTTTCAAGGACTTCATGAAAATATCCAACCGAGTCTTTTAAATAATCAGACTTTCCTAATCTAACTCCAGCTTCAAATAACGTGTTTGCCAAAGTTAATTCTAATTCTTCATTTGTTGGATCATTCAAATGCTCTTCTTTTAACTTAGCTATCTCTTCCTCAACTCGAGCTTGATTCGAAACGCCACCTGTAGCGTCCTCCGATATTTTCGCATGCTCGCTACTATGTTTCATTTCTCGTGACGGCTCGTCAGCAAGATATGTAGTTAACGCATTACCCAATGTCCAAATTAAGACGGTCGAGCCGATTGCCATAAATGTAAAAGATGTTTGGTTCAAGTTATACTCCTATTGATCTAATAATATTCCAGGACTTAATCTAAATTCAGGATCAAATATCCGTTTAATTCTCTTCATCTCTGCAATGACAGAATCTGAATACTGAATTCTTAAGAAATCTTTTTTAATTCTACCGATCCCATGCTCGGCCGAAACGGCACCATCCATTTTCACCACTTCCATCGCAAATCCGGCATACAATTCTATCGAACGCTCCATCTCTGCTTTGGTTTTTGGAAGTAAGTTCACGTGAAAATGATTATCTCCCACATGACCAAAGATACAATAATCGATAGATTCCTTATCTAAAACGTTTTTATATAGATAATACAAATCGTCGAGATGCGAATCTGGAACGGCCATATCCGTCGAAACTTTCCTAATTTCCGGAACACTTAATTTCGCAGCTGCAATTTTCTTATTCACTCCCTCCGGAACTGCATGCCTAAATTTTTTAATAGCGGCAATATCCGAGTCGTCAACTCCACAAATACTTAAAGAGAAATCCCCACCAACAGAACTGAGTAGACTTTCCAACTTTTCATAAATTTCAACAAATTCGTCTTCACTACCATAAATCATCTCCAAAAATACTACGAAGTGATTTCCCATACCTGTGATTTTTTCAATTTGCTCACTTAACCCAACATTTGCGCCTAACGCGATTGAGACAGAGCGATGATCTAAAAACTCTAGTGAAATGCAACACTTCTTTAAGTTAAGGCGAACCTCTTTGACAAAATTCAACGCGGCTTTAGCATCTGGAAAAAACTGTAAGATAGGTAGAATGGTATTAGTTTTCTTTAATAGCTTTAATTTTAGCTCCGTAATCACTCCCAAAGTACCTTCTGCTCCCACGAATAAGTCCACAACATCACAATCTGGACGACAGAAATAGCCCAAGGAATTTTTAGTTTTTGGCTTTAAAAATTCAAACAAATCAGCTTTGATCCCATAAAAATCAAAAGACAAACCTTTAAGTCGATCTTCCCCCCTGGTGAATTTTAATATCTTACCGTCGACCAAAACGACCGACAGAGCTTCGATCCATTTTCTGATAGAAGAATAATGAAAGCTTCTTGCTCCAGAAGCATTTGTCGATGCCATCCCACCAAATGAAGCCCATTTTTCAGTTGGGTCGACTGGAAAATAATAATCTGGGTAATGTTCAAGTAAATATGTCTCTAATTCGATCAGCGTAACCCCAGCTCCTACTGAGATTGTCGCATGCTCGCCAGAGATTTGGAAATTGGCAATATTTTTACAACGACTTAAAGACACTATCGCGGTTTTATTTACCTCATTAGAAATCGGGACTGCGCCACCTACCACACCAGTACCAGCACCATTTACGAAAAATTGAAAATCTGGCTTTGATGTAAAATAGTCTGAAAGGTCCTGTGAATTTTCTGGGAAGGAGACCTCAGCTACCGGCCCACCTCGAACGTTGGATTCATCCTTAATAAAATCTTGCAAGTCATCGTTATAGACTTTAACATAGCTTACATTTTGTGGTTTTGACTCTATCAATTTGCACTTTAAGATCTTGGTTATTTCCAAAGCCGAAGATAGCAAACTCGGCAACTAACGCAAACCTACTTTACTCTTTTCAAAGACAATAATTAATAATTAACGGGGGGTATAAAGCAATAATTTGGTCCGCTAATCTCGCCCTCTTCAAAAGGTCAATTTAACGCTTCATTCATCATGAATAGAAAGGGAAACTTATGGTAACGACAGACTAAAAGAACAGCGGCAAAAGGTAATAAAATAATAGGCCTGAGAGAATGAAAACTTGATCTAGTCTTTCACGAAGCTTAGACTCCATTTTCCTGTCCTTGCGGTGACAATATTTTCGAACGTACCTTCAATAGTATCATTCGGTCCAAAGCTATCAACTTGCATAAGAACATCGACACCTTTACCAACTATATGTATAGGCTTTTCATTCTTCAAGAGGCTTAAGTCGATCTCTACTGGTTGCCAGCCTTTGACTAACAATCCAAAAATTATTTTTTCTTTTCCGACTGGAGTAACGACAAATCGATAATCTTTATTTTCAGTATATAGACCTCGGAGAATTCCAATTCCCGGATAAGATAGCAGTGACTGATGAATTTGGCCGTTTGTTACGGAATTTTCTATTGAACCTTGTTCCCTATTTGCCAACGGATCCAGTCCCTCAAGATCGGACGATACTGAAATTGGGTCACCTATTAAATTAAGAAGTGAAAACGATGCAATCGTTACTAAAAATGACAATAGAAAAAACTTTGCACCAACCTTCTTATCGAACCTTACGAAGTTTTTTAGAGAAAAAACATTCTTTAAGTTGAGAGCTTCACCAATTAAAACTTTAAATGACCGAAAACGCTCCAGTCTAATATTTTTTTTATTAGAACCGATCCCTTCACTCTTTGAATGCTCATAAATGTTGCCAATGACGTCATCAATCGCATTCTTCATCTCAAGATGAGTCTGAAACCTATTTTCAGTTTTAGGCGAAAGGGCTTTTTGAAAAAAATCTTGCAAGTTTGGAAATTCTTTCGATATCTCTTTAGGCAAAAGTTCAATTGACCCCGAAACTTTTCGTTCTAAAGATTGATTTATGCTTTGCGAACTAAATGGCAGCGTTCCTGTAAGCAATTCAAAACATGTGATAGCAACCGAATAGAGATCCGATATCGTAGAATACTCACCACCACGCAAGCACTCAGGTGCTAAATAGTCGATAGTTCCGACCACATCTGAAACTAATTTCAAATTTGGTTGTTCGCCTTTTAATAGGCAGACACTAAAATCACAAATTTTGACTTGATAGTCTCCGTTTAAGAGCAAATTTTCTGGTTTCAAATCCCGATGAATAATACCAGCACTATGAATGACACCAACCCCGTCTAAAACATTTTGCATTAACCTCAAGGTCGCGAGCGGCGAAAGGAATGATTTTTCAGACGCAAATAACTTTTTTAAGTCACCATACCTTGCATACTCCATTGAAATGTAACAAGCATCTTCTCTTGCAACATAATCATGCATTCGAATAATACTTGGATGATTGCAACTCAACAGCGCAAGTGATTCTCTTTTGATTCGCCTAATTGTTCCTTCAGGATTTTTCTCGGTATTTAAAAGTACCTTAAGAGCCACCGAAGGTGAATCAATATCAATAGTTTCATCTCTTGAAAATTTACCAGCTAAATATACGACGCTAGCTCGCCCACGACCGATCGTCGAGAAAATCTCGTAACGTTCGTCGAAATAATGCGGATTACGTCCGCGATTCGAATAATGTAAAGTTACTTCACCCATTTAAGAATACGCCACTACCTATATACAAACTGCCTATCTAGTTATGGCCGTTTTGAACAAAAATGCCTCAAATTTGCGCATCCTCGCAACTAGCTGAATTTACTATACTATTATCCCTGTAAAACCTTCTTTGGGAAAATATCTTACTTTAAATTAGATGAAGATTCTCAAAAAAAATTTTAAATGAGATTGTCTCGGTTGCTATGAAAACCAAATTTAATTCACTTAATACATTCAAGATTTTTTGCCTTTCGCTTTTGGCGCTTACAAGTAGTTGCTCTAGTCTTAAACTTAACAACACCCATGGCCAAAACAATAAGCCTAGCTTAAATTTCTTTGCGCAAAACGAACTCCCTTCAAACGAAAAGAAACCAAAAGAATACTGGAATCTCGAATCCCCTCCAAGTCTTGAGGAAATAAAAACCGCCGTAAAAAATGACCAAGTGAATCACAAAGTCAAAGATCTAGGAGAGTGGTGGCTTTATGGACCAGGTATTGGGCGGACAGCATTAAATATTGGTACGGTAATAGTATTTCCACCATACGCACTCTATTTGCTCGCAAATGCTGGATTATCGCTCGCCGGCTATAGCCAGTTAAGTGTTTTAGAAGCCCTTCCACCAGAACCAAAGGCAATTGCTCAGAGTACATATGATTCAATCACGCAAGTTCCAGGAAGACTTAATTCATTAGCTGCGGGCAAAGAGTATTTTAATTCAAACATAAATGTTTCAGAATTAGCTGCAAAAACAAAATAGAACGATTTAAACATACAAAGAAAATCACGCTACCCTGCCTTTTAAGCGAGAACAAATATTCAAAAATGCCAACTTCAGGTACAACCGCATTATCTGCAGCTAATTCAACTACAATTGTCGTAGACTCTAATGCACCAAACCTACAGGGCATAACAATTAATAATTGTATCTTAAGAAAGACCAAGCCATAAAAAGTAGCTCTAAATTTTGTCAATTTCACTTATAAATAGTAGCATCATCGAAAGATAAGTTCGATCTCAGGGGTCGCATACTACGATAACCTAATAAGAAACCGGAAGTCTCAAAGTAATCTTATGGCAAAGACCGTTGCAATAGTTTCAAAATCCCATCACCCCCGTTCTGACGAACTTGTCTCAAAATCATTAGAGATCCTAAACTCTCATAAAGTAAATATAATCATCGACGAAGAAACTTTCATTTCGATGAAAGACTTTTTTTCTAAATTTCGAAATCTCACGATCAAGCCGCGGAATGATTTAACATCAATCAGTGACTTAATAATCATTCTAGGTGGAGATGGCACGTTAATAAGTGTTTGCAGACACCCCGCCAACGACCCTAATAAAAAAGCTGTTGTCTTAGGAGTAAACCTTTTCAACCTAGGCTTCCTTACCGAGATTGGGCCTGATGGACTTGAAGATGCCCTAAAACTTTATTTCGATGGAAATACGGAGACTTCGAATAAGCCGTTATTGAAAATCGATATTCAACAAGAAGAACCGAAACAATTTTTCGCTGTCAATGACGTTGTTATTAACAAACAAGCGTTAGCTCGAATGTTCAACTTATCAATTCAGGTTGATGATGCAGAAGCTACAAACATCCGGGGGGACGGCGTTATCGTCTCAACCCCAATAGGATCAACCGCATACTCACTCGCTGCCGGAGGCTCGATCGTACACCCCGACGTTGATGCCATCCTGATTACCCCAATCTGCCCTCACAGCTTAAGCCTACGACCGATCATCATCCCTGGAAACGCCGTTGTAAAGTTAGAAATCAAACAATTGACAACTGCAGAAGGTATCTTCCTTACCGTAGATGGCCAAGAAGGTACGGCCTTGAATCCCGGCAGCCGAATAAGTGTAAGTAAAAGCAATCATTTAGTCTCCTTCCTAAGACTACCGTCAAATAATTATTTTACAAATCTTTCCAATAAACTGAGATGGGGCTAAGATCAAACACCTATTTATTTTTCTAAATTGAAATTAAAATAGGAAGAATACAAGTTGCTGCATGCTCGGAAACCAATCAAAAAACATTTATAGAACACGATAAATAAATGTAGCAAAAACACGAAGTTGACATGAGATGCTAAAAACCTTTTTATTTTCCTAACGATTGAAAGGTTTTAGGTTTCTCCGTCGTTTAAACTTAAACAGCTAAAATTTAATTAATTTTTATATGCTTACTTCATTAAGAATTCAAAACATCGCAATTGCTGAGAATTTGGAAATAGATTTATCAGCGGGTTTAAATATTCTCACCGGGCAAACAGGCGCTGGAAAATCTATAATTTTAAAGTCGATAGAACTTTTAACAGGTAGGAAAACCTCTGCGAATATAATTCGAGCTGGTGGAGACAAGGCCGTAGTTGAAGGGCTCTTCACACTATCACCCGAACTAAGGGAGACATTAAAGAACGAATTCGAAGAGCTTGATGAATTTTTGGCGGACGACGAGCAAGAACTTCTAATTCGCCGAATACTAGACAAATCTGGGCGAAGTAAATTTTATCTTAACGGATCACTCTTTACCCATGGCGTGATTTCAAGAATATCGCCTTTCCTTATCGAGATCACCGGACAACATGATCAACAAAACTTAAGGTTTTCTAATTATCATCGTGAAATACTAGACGGATTCGGCACACCAGAGAAACTCTTAAAAGAAGTACACGCTGCCTTCTCTGCTTACAAAGAAAAGCATGATCTTTACAAGAAGCTTGTCGACTCAAAAGACGAACTAATTCTGAAGTTGGAAAGACTTAAAAATGACCATGCCGAACTAGTGAAATTAGACTTAACGAATGGCGAAAAAGACAAACTTGAATCGGAGATAGAAAGAGTAAAACATTTTGATAAAATCAGACTTGGGTTAGAAGAAGCAAACTCATATTTAGAAAATGATGATACTGGCCTAACTCCTTACAACCTTATTAGCAAAGTATACTCCACTCTTTCACCACTTGCGAGATTCGATGACTCTCTCAACAATTGCCTAGAAACTGCACAGCAAACCTTAACCTGCCTTAGTGAGCTTGGGAGTCAAACGGAAGATCTCTTGCAGTCTCTCGATTTCGATGCTGAAAAGTTCGATGAATCAAAGATTCGACTTGGCCTAATCAAACAATACGAAAGAAAGTTCAATCGAGATTCAGAGAGTTTAATAGAGTACACTCGACAACTCGAAGATGAGATAAATTCACTGGAAAGTAATTTTCTGGACGAAAAAAGTATTGCTGAAGAAGTTAATCGACTTAAGGCCGCACTCCAAATACTTGAAGAAAAGCTGACATTGGCGCGAGTGCAATCCTCAAAAAAACTGAACTCGAAGGTCTTAAGCGATCTTAAAGAGTTAGATATGCCTAAGGCTAGATTCGAAATTAAAATTTCGAAAAAGGAGTCCAGCTCAAACGGGGCGGACGATGTTACATTTATGTTTAGTGCCAATCCGGGGGAAAATCTTCAACCGCTCGAAACAGTAGCGTCCGGTGGAGAACTTTCTAGAATTCAACTAATTTTAAAATCACTTTCAAGCTCAAATCGAAACATGAGTTTACAAGTGTTTGACGAAATTGATTCTGGTGTAAGTGGAGCAGTTTCTCAAAGCGTTGGCGAAAAACTATTATCATTAGCAAAGAATTCCCAGGTTATTGCTATTACCCATTCCGCACAAATTGCGGCATTAGCCGACCACCACCTCTTAGTCGAAAAAGAAGTCATAGGAGAAAGAACTTTCTCTAAAATTTCACTATTAAATAAGGAATCAAGATTAAACGTCATAGCAGCTATGCTTGCTGGCAAAAACGTTACCAAAGAATTTCTTAACAGCGCGGCCCAATTGCTTGAAATTCGTTCAGAGAAAAACCTTAGTTAATACGACCGGTTAGTTTTCAACATGCTTCGATTCTGCGATCACGCAGAATTATGGTATGAATACTAAATAATTGTCATATCAATACTATGGCTATTAATACGTTTGTAAACTTCAGTACGCTTTTGCGACGGAACTTATTAATCACTTACAGATTGTATAGAAAGTGAAAAGAATAATGCCTACTTATATATTTCATTCTAATGATTCTGATGTCCAGCGATAGATCAGTTAATATGTCACAAATAGATCTAAACCAATCGGACTGTCCGGAACAATTCATCAAGACTGAAGGACAGCTTGATTTTAAATTTGCCCTATTAGTTAGGAAACTAATCTTCGTCTTATTAGTAGTCTTAAATATTTTCCTTATATATTCGGCTTACTCCAAAAAAATGATTTCTAGCTACGCTAAGTCTCCAGTGATAGCGAACGCTATGATCATTGGAGACATTGCCATTACGGAAGACACCGACAACTACGGCGAGAATGAAAATGTTGTAATCGCGGCATTGCACAAAGCTAGCGACAAGCTACTAACTTCACTTCAAAGTACTTGGATGAAATTTAATTTATTCTTAAGTGGAGACTTAAATAGCTACTTGGCCAACAACAACGAAGCCGGCAATAAAAACGGCATCGATCAAGTGTTAACTCTTGCTGAATTTTATCAAGAGATCATTAGAGATTCCAAAACACCAACAAAACGTAAATTAAAAATCAATAGCAACTCACACAAAACGTTAGAATCTGCAGCTGAAATGATTGAGAGTACACCACTTGGATCACCGGTAGTCGGGCAAATCACTTCAAACTTTGGAAAACGAAGTTCTCCTTTTTCCGGTAGGGTTAGCTTTCATTCCGGAGTTGACATCTCAATCCCACAAGGGACTCCAGTAGTTGCAAGCGCAGACGGAATTGTAAAGTTTTCTGGTAGAAAAGGTGGGTATGGTAAGATTGTTCAAATTCAACACCCGAATGGAAAAGAAACACGATACGCACATCTTTCGAAAGTTGATGTTTTGCCTGGAAGAAAAGTAAAAAGAGGACAACGAATCGGAGCAGTTGGATCAACAGGACAATCGACTGGACCGCATCTCCATTACGAAATTCGTAAAGATGGCGTCGCGATTGACCCAAAACCATTTATGGATCTTGGTGTTAAACTAGCGAGAAGATAGGACGTCTTGCCTTGTAGGATTTTTGGGTTTAACCA
>CAYYIQ010000026.1:0-22327 GCA_964472005.1 uncultured Bdellovibrionales bacterium
ATTATTCTCGTAGAATTTGTTGCTTTGTTGCAGGAAAGAGGAAGGTCGTTCCAGGGGAAGGTTCCATGGAAAAGAGTCTGAATAGATAGGGGAAATGGGATGGTGAATTTTGGAAGCAAGGTGCCAACTGAGACAAAGCAGGAGGTTATTGAGGAAGGTGGTTCCAGGAAGCTCGCGTTGGGAATGCGGATGGTAAGGGGGGTGGTTGGGTTGTTTTTATTGATTTTGTTGGGAAGGTTGGAGGTTTGATGCGCGTTAACTGTTTAGAATGATGGCTGTTTCTAAGTGTTTTTTGAGGATTGTTTTTTTTTAGCTACCTTTTTGTTACTTTCTACCATAACGTTTTTAGGAGGGAGTAAGAGAATCTCTTACGTGAATTAAAATATGGCGGGACCAGCGGTCGCAAATAAAATTTCTGATAGTCAAATGTCTGACCTACGTTCGAGTGGCAGTCTTCCTGGAGTTATGCCAACCTCTGGAGAAATGCGTGGTGTCTTAGCACCACAAGGGCCGCGTCCAGTTTTGACGATGTATCAACAAGTTTCAATGCCTCCGATTCCAAGTTCTCAACCGACCTCACAGCCGGTTTCGAATAATGCAAGCATGGCAGGGATGTTGGATAGTTTGAAGATGCCTTCACACGATATGGGTTCTCTAGCAGCTTCGTTAAAGTCTCCGATTGCGCCAACTGCAGATAACGGACCACAGGTAGCTCCAGTGACTCAAAGTCAATCGCAAGCTACTCCTGAAAAATCAAACGCCCTAGAAAATATGGCTGCAAGTTTTTCACCTGGCAATTTAGGTAACATGTGGGCCGATGTTAAAAAAGGTGTTAACCCTATAATTCAATTTGCGAAACAGGTTCTTAATATTGTTTCGGCATCTCTTATTGCATCTTTCAGTTTTCTTTTTAGACAAAATAAGTAATCTTATTCATTTATTCACTTGGTCACAATAATAACTTGTTGTGAAACGTGTGCAGTGTCGTTAGCTCAAACCTTCCTTTGATATTCGCCAGTAAAAATCGTGATGGTATCGAAGTCAGATACTTTTTAGTTATCTCCGTTTTTCTTTCCGCAAAAAGATATGATTGTCTTTCACGTTTACTATGGCTTTTATGATCGACTTTTTAGTAACTGTACGTTCTGCACGGATGTTTCTTGACGAGATATAATTTTCTTCTAAAATCATGAATACAAATTAGAACTAGGTACCTAATTCATACTTCGCAATTTTTGCAGCTTTTTTAATTTTCCGGGTTCGTCCTATGGCTATCCCGATATGCCCGTTACTTTGACGTTTGCAGAATAAATGAAGATTGAAACACAGGGACTCATCTCGATTTCTAACACGGTCAGCCTATGTTTTGTAGAAGTGAATCTGCGTTGTAAAAGAGTCTAAGTAACTATTGCGACAAATCAGGGGCCTTGTTTGGGAAAATCCCGATATTATGATGACCAAAAACTGGTTTATAGTTGAAGTAGATTATACTTTAAAACTTGAAAAAACGTTTTAGAAACGAAATATAATGGATTCACTTTGAGTGGCTGAGTAGTTACCTTTTCGTGCTATATTCGGAAGGAAGAGGAATGATTTTGAATTTGGAGCAGTCGCGTTAAATTAAAGTGATGCTCCTATCCAAAGTTATGCTGTTATCTAATCTTTTTTTATTTATGATAGCTAGTCAGAAATTAAAACTAAGATCTTATATTTCCCATTATAGTTAAGATCTATCGTAGCGAGTATCGCCTGATACTAATCTCGACATAACAATTTATATTTAATTGTAAGTCGGAAACCATGCGTATCTTTCTCTATCTCACTATCTTTTTTGCGATCATTTTATATGTAGGGGAGTCATTTGTACCTAAGTTTGCGGCCTCAAATCTTTCGTTAAAAACTGATTCAACGAAAGGATCCATCTCATACGCCGAAAGAGAGTATGACGATCAATTAATTAGGAATGGCGTTGGTGGACAATTTAACCTAATTGAAGGGGCATTCGCGGCGCTAGTAATGGTTTTCAGTTTGTTCTTTGCCTTAACGTTTGCGATTTTTAGGAAATGGAAAATATCGGCTACTTTTTTACTACTGAGCATTCTTAGCTTTGTGTTTAGAGTGATCAAGGTGTATTACTTTAGTCTAAGTTACCTACCTTAGTCGCCGTAGAACGATCATTTTCAGCTTTAAATATGGATCAAACTCGAACGAAAGTAGAGTGGGGTATACAAAAAGATATGTATTCAAATAGGCGTTAGAGGAAAGTTATTATGAGCGATGCATTAGTAGATTTTATCAAAGATAGTTATAAGGCGGGCAAATCTCACAGTGAAATCAGAACCGTACTTGTCGAGAGCGGTTGGTCAACTGAGCAGATTGACGAAGCCTTACTTAGGTTTGTGGATCGATCCTTCCCGGTTGCAATTCCACAACCGATTGTATTTGCCTCGCCTAGACTAGTATTTTTAAATTTATTTTATTTTTTGGTACTTTATCTTTCTATTTATAACGTGGTCGCCACCTTATTTACTTTCTTAGACCACTATTTACCAGATGGGCTTGGGCGAAAAGCGGGGGCATTTTATAGTAGTCGTTCAATAGGTGATGCAATTAGATATTACCTTGCGACCACAATTTGTTGTGTGCCGCTGGTTTGGTGGAGTAGTCGAATAATTTCTAAAGCGATGGATGAAACCAAACAACGCATTCCGAGGATACGTCTTAAGTTAATTTATTTGACTATGTTTATTGGTGCTTGTGTGATGCTTGGTAATTCAATTTGTTTTGTTTATTACTTTTTGAGCGGAGAATTGGGTGCGCGCTTCCTTATTAAAGTTGCAATCCTTTCGATTTTAACGCTTGGCCTTTTTACTTTCTACCGGATAGAAATTCAGCATGCGGAGAAAAAAGCATGAAAAATTCAAATATGAGTAAATGGATTTTAAATTCTGCTCTTATCATTGTTGGAGTAATTGTGGTTTGGGGATTCACCATAATCGGTAGTCCTTCATATAATCGAAAACTGTCATCGGATAGGATTCGGATTGATGACTTACGGCAAATTTCTCGTGAAGTTGAGCAGTATTTTGATCGACAAAAAAAACTTCCTGAAGATTTGAAAGACTTAAATCTTTTAAAATCTGCCTATGGTTCAGAAGTGAGAACGGCTGATCCGACGTCAAAAAAAGAATATGAATATATTTTAAAAAATTCGTATTCTTACGAACTGTGCGCTTCCTTTGAACTTACCTCAAAGGAAGCTGAAATCGAGAATCGAACTTTTGATTATTATGGTAATGGACGATTAAATTGGGATCATGGGATTGGCAGGAGTTGTTTTTCTTTAGAGATACCAGTTGCTATGAGACAACGCGAGGTCATGAACGATGAGCTAATAAAGAATTTCAGCTAGAGATATTCGTAAGGACAGATTGTACAACCATTAACAAAGCTATTACTATTCTTTTTTATCAAATTTCAGTCGATGGGTTTTTGAAAAATTTGAATAGAAGTATTTTATGTTATGGGATGTTTTTTAACCATCCTGTAATACTAAGGCGTTCTTTAAAGCTTTCGGTTACTTCGTGTTCTAACTTAGTGCTGTCAAAGCAAATAAATCGACCAGCTTTAGGTGATATTCTGATCTCTTTTTCTACACCGTCTTCCTGATGGTAAATTATCAAATATCCACCATCTGCTGGAACCCAATCTTCGTTAAGATAGTAAATGATTGAAAGAACTCGGCCGTCTTGATTCTGGAATGTATCTAAATGTCTTTTATAAAATTTTTCGACTCCGTATCGAGCAAAATGGACCTCGGAACTTATTATTCCCAAAAAACAAGTTCGATTTAGGTATTGTATAAAGTCTAGATTTTTATTTAGGAGCTCTCTTTCTGCTAAAACTTCCGTATTTGTTTCTAGCCATAATATTTCATCGCCACGAATTGAGGCAATAGTTTTCACCTGGTCAGATTTTCCAATACCAGCTTCTTTGAATAATCCATCGGAGTATCTAGATCTAAAACTTTTAAGCAACTCTGATATTTCTGATGAAGATAAAAAGTCGTCAGTGATAGAGAAACCTTTTGCGAGGATATTCTCAATAATTAATTCGTATTTTTCATTGATCATTTGGTCCTTGATTTTGCATCCCGCAGCAGGCCACATCTTTTGAGAATAAACAATCTAGTTAATAGAATTTAGGGCGCAGGAGAACGAAAGCTCTGAGTGAGGTAGGGGGGCGTGGAGGGATGCGGATTTGCCCGCACTTTAGTGGGCTATCGCATTTATTTATTGTTCTTAGAGAGCGGTCTTTAAGGATTTTACTTATAGTGGAGTAACTTTACAGGATTCTTAAGTCATTGAGATCTAAGACGAATGTGATTGACGGAAAGGACGTTTGAAAAATTGAAGAGAAGTAGGAAGGGGTTAATCTTCCTACTTCAGAGTGTAAACCTATGGGGTATAGAACCTAGATCAAATCGACAAGGCCTGATGGATTGCTGAAATCGGGCGTGAAATTTGCTTGGATTTCCGCCATGTCCATTAAGCTAGTCGAGATCGCTAGAGGTTGATTCATGCCTTTACTCATATAACTGATTGCTTGGTCCTTTATCCAGTCTGATCCTGTGCAACGGAACTCGAGAGTTCTTTTGAGGACAGCGAATAATTTTTCGGCCCAATCTGTACGGCAGAGTGAATCTCTTTCTAATCCTTCAAGTGCATTTGGAATGAGCTGGTCGAGTACCCAAGAAATAGCTTGAAAGTTCCGACCATTCCAGTTTACGGTAGAATCTGAATGGTAAGGTCCATTTTTCGCAATTTGCCATGTCGTCGGCTCGACTTCCGAATGGGGAATTAAATCAGCCACGTCTTCAAGCCCTCGATAATACCAATAGCTAGAATTTCCAGCCATTAAAAGATCAAGAGCAACTCCTTCGATCACCGTTGGTTGAGCATCGATTGCTCGAGCTTCTGCCCAAAGTGAGATCTTGCTATTCTCATCGCCGATCCAGGAAATTCTTGGACTTAACATCCAGGATTGGCTGGCGCGTGAGCGAAGCTGAGGGAACATCACATTGCCCGAAGTTTTCAATCCCGCATCAGGTTCAATGAGCTCGACCCTTGAGAGGCAATGATCGATGAATTCGGAAAATGCAAGACAGCCTCTTTGAGTGAAATAGTTTCCCATCGAGAATTTTAATAGTTTCTGTTCACTACCCATTCCAGACATTGCATATTGGAGGCGGTTCCAATGCCAACGGCCTACGCCGTTGCCGGCTGCACGCGAGTTTGAAAAAATTGCGGCAAGAGGAGTTAGAGCAAAGAGAATGTTAGCGCCAAATCCAAGTTGACCGTTAAAACCAATGTTTAGCGAATGTTGAGCTGTTAGCGCATACATTGCTGATGACATTGGAATCATTTGATCATCTTCATCTTCCAACGTGGGCAATTCGGCAGGATAAGGATTGACCGTATACGGCTTCTTATTCTGCCGTTCAAGCATGGTTAGAAAACGTGGGTTCTGCGTAATCCACGAAGGATACTGTTGCAAGAAGTCGAAGGTAAATGGAGTATTCCCACTACAAAGAAAACTTAGGCCTCGAACTGCTGCGATTTGCTGTTTGGCAATCCACATGTTCGCGGCCTTTTCTGCATAGTCTTCAAAAAGAAAACTCGAATTAGAAACGAACGTTGGAGATGTTCTGCCTTCAATTCCAAATCCGGCGATTTCCTTTGCAAAGTTCTGTTCAGATGAATCATCATCTGGCTTGAATTCCCTGAAAGGTAGAATACATCCATCGGGTTCAGCTTTGAGGTCAACAAAGTATCCTTCAAGTTCGAGTCCAGCGCTTCCTACGAAACGCTCCTCTCCATCACTACTTGACGGTGCAAGATTTTCTTTGTCTGAAAGAAACTTTTCAACTGTCGTTGCCGTTGCTCCGAAATCCATCGGAACCTCCATTTTTATGCGACTAATCGAATCAACCTAGATCCGATTTTAAAACCTTAAAACGCCCTGAGCGTCATAAAAATTGATTTTATGCGCACCCAAGGGAACGGTCCATCTACACTTGTACTTGTTTAGTGAGAAACGTTAATTTACGAAGAACAACTACGAAAAGAGAGAGTCTTGCAATTTATGATTTAATAAAATCATGACAGTTTCATATCTATTAATAGCAACATTTAAAAAAGACTTGTAATCATTAATCATTTATCTAGTTCGCAAGAAAACAGTAGTTAGGTAAAGTGTTTAATTACGGACATCTGAGTGAAAATAACCTGTTTCTGACTATAGTGAACTGGATCGTAAGGAAGCTATTGCTATGGATTCTAGGACTATTCTTCCAAATGGTTTAATATTAAGTGTATTTTAAAAATTGAGTAGAAGGCAGATGTCGTTTTCTTGAGAAGTCTTTATTTAAGTTAAGACCTTTCGGGAAAATTGCACGTTGATTAAATGGTTTTTATATCACCGCTTGTTCCTTTGGAATCTATTAGGAACCGTAGATTGGAAATAGTTATACTATTTGCACTCTACGGTTTTCTTCCTCCTTAGTTATTGGAAAAAAGATGCAAGTTGCAAACGCTGTGAAGTTTGAAGTGTCAAAAGTAGTTCGAGTGTTTGATCGAAGTACTGTCGGGGTTAAAGTTCACGACCATGCAAAATTTATAAAGTTCCTCAGTGCATCAATCGCTGCTAATCCTTCCGCTTTTAAACGTGGAAAGGCAAATATCGTTTTGCCTAGTGAGTCACATGATATTGTCAGTTCTGGTTTTGGCGAGCGTCGTAATAACGAACGATATTATGTGTTAAGAAACTACCGAGGAGCGTTCGGAGCATACCTTCGTCGGCGTTATGCATTGCCAGTCGAAGTAGTCTCGGTCATCGTTTACGATGTTCGGACATATCTGGATGATCCCAATGTATACGCGGACGAAACTGAACACGAGCGAATATATTCTGATGGTGAAATCTCGCATGTGATCATGGATGTGTATGCTGGACCAAAAGTGGAAAATATTGGTCTGACGTATGAGCAGTATGTCAAAGGATTAGCCGGGGAGATCAATCCATTTATCGAAGGCGGAAGCCGAGACAGATTGGTTACCCGAGACGAGGCCAAAGCCTACATTCGATTTAACCAAAATTATTGCTCGGTGGCGGACTAAGATTCCAGTTTGGCTGTATTTTTTAACCTGATCGGAAGCTATTTCCGGTCAGGGTTTGAGTTATTATATCTTCGTGTAATTTTATATCATTTATTCGCCTAAGTCCGGTATTCAATTATAGTCTATTTTGAGTCTTGGGGGAGGTCGAATCAGGCTAAGATCGACGCTAACTGTATCATAAGTTTCTAGATGATTAACTGTTTTACCTTACGCCGATATTTTGATAAAAATTTGTAATTAACACCGCTCCTAATTGGTCTGATTTACTATGAAAAAATTACCGTTTAAAAAAGCTAAAATTGAAGAAATTATTTCCAAATTTCCGACGCCGTTTCATCTCTACGATGAAAAAGGAATTTTGGAGAATGTTGAAAGGCTTAAATCTTCTTTTTCATGGAATCCTGGGTTCAAAGAGTATTTTGCAGTAAAAGCAACACCCAACCCTTTCATTATGAAGGTGTTGAAAGAGAAAAAACTCGGCATGGATTGCAGCTCGCTAGCGGAATTAATTTTGTGTGAAAAAATAGGTGTCGGCGGTATAGATATAATGCTCACCTCAAATGATACACCAAAAGAAGACTATCAAAAGGCCTCCGAACTTGGTGCGGTGGTTAACTTCGATGATATCACTGAAATTAACTTTTTTGAGAAGCACGTAGGTAGTTTGCCTGAAATAGTTAGCTTCAGATATAACCCAGGCGCAGCAAGAGCGGGTAATAGTATTATCGGAATTCCTGAGGATGCAAAGTATGGTTTGATGAAAGACCAATTGTTTGAGGCTTATAGGATCTGCAAAGAAAAGGGCGTAAAACGTTTTGGTTTACATACGATGGTTGCGTCCAATGAGCTTAATCCAAGTTATTTTGTGGACACCGTGAATATGCTTTGTGATTTGGTTCAAGAGATTTCGACCGAGATTGGGATCCGCTTTGAGTTCATTAATATGGGTGGTGGAATTGGAATCCCATATCGACCCGAAGATAAAGCAATTAGTTTTGAAACTCTCGGGCAAAGCATTCAAACTGTTTTTGAAGAAAAGATATATTCCCAGGGGTATGGGCCTTTAAGTCTCAGTATGGAATGTGGAAGATGCATAACGGGACCATATGGTTATCTCATAACCACCGCAGGACACACTAAAGATATTTACAAAAAGTATATCGGCGTAGACGCATGCATGGCAAATCTGATGCGTCCGGGGATGTATGGTGCTTACCATCATATTTCTGTCTTGGGTAAGGAGGATTCTCCTGAAACTGAAGTGTATGACGTCGTCGGATCATTGTGTGAAAACAATGATAAGTTCGCAATTGATCGATCTTTACCAAAGATAGACCTTGGTGATATTCTCGTAATTCATGATTCTGGAGCACATGGACATTCAATGGGTTTCAATTACAATGGAAAGTTGAGATCCGCCGAAATCTTATTAAGAGCAGACGGCGCTTTTACTGAGATTCGTAGAGCTGAAACTTTAGATGATTTGTTTGCGACGCTAGATTTCTCAGCTTTGGAGACTTTTTAAAAACTTTTATCAGTTGTTTCGCTGATTGTTAAGTCGATTTCCATCTCGTTAAAGAAGTTGCTGACAATGGTAACTTCTTTGAGCACATTAGGTTTCAGGCTGCCTTGAGAGATTAAAAACTTTGAGCCATTTGAGAAGACGATGTAGGCCTCGTAGAAGTAACTACCACTACTATACGTTACTAGTTCGAAATTAGAAATTTGTTTGCAATCGAATCCTTGCTTGCTCGAATTTAGAAGACTTGATGTGAGTATTTTAACGTTTCTTGTCTTACTGTCTATTACGAGTTCCGATGACTTACCGTTTAGATATTGAAAAATGAGAAATGGGATTGATATCAAGCCGATTGCTCCTGCAAAAACGACAACAGTAAATGACGGAGTAGGTGAAGAAGATGAATCGTTTAGAACTACGAAGAGTAAAGTACAAGGAACAATTATAAAGGCTAAAGAGACTAGCGAGACAAATTTGTCCTTATTGTTTTTGATGTGAAGCAAATTGTTAATAATTGTTATCGCCATCTAACGCTCAAAGGAAGTGTAAGGTTTATTCATCTTTATCTATACTATCGGGTAGAATGCATCTATTACTTGAGGTAATGGAATAATGCTTAACTCTGTGATTGTTATCAAGCTCTTAAAGAAATCAATCTATTTTCTTTTATGTAATAGTTGAAGTCGTCTATCTAATTTTTTTGTTCCTATCGAATAAGCCTTTCAAATAAAATTCGATATTCTCTCAGTAGTTTGTCTGAAGTCTTCCTCGAATAGATTACCTATGATAAATTTATGGTGAGAATATTAATCCTTTTTAGATCAAGTCATGAAAAATAAAGTTGCTTTAGTCGTAAATGCTCACCCAGATGATTCTGAAATGGCAATGGGCGGTACGTTAATGATGTTGAAGTCTCTAGGATATCATATAGTAAATGCTTCTTTGACAAAAGGTGGTGCGGGGACATATTCGGGAAAAGAAGTTCGGGAAAAAGAGTTTCTTAATTCGCAGAAAAAAATAGGAAGTACCCCCGTACTATTTGATTTTCCTGACACCGCCCTTGAAAATACTCTTGAAACAAGGCTTGAGGTTGTAAAATTAATACGTAAATATAAACCTACTTTGGTTTTTGCGCCTTATGCTAAAAATGACAGAGCGAATTTTGATGGGATGATGCATCGAGATCATTCAATTGCCGGAATAATTACCTCTGAGGCGATAAAGTTATCTCGTTTCAAAGGCGTGCTTCCAGAACTTGAGCCTCATAAAATTGATAGTCTTTTGTTTTACATGATTCCGACAGGTACTAATCCGACCTTCCTTTTTGATATAACTAACTTCATGGATGAAACTATCGAGTTAATTAAGACTTATGATAGCCAAGTTCAAAAAACAGATTTTCTAGAAGTCTTAATCTCGATGAGGAGACATCATGGGCATATTATTCGAGTAAAGTATGCGGAAGCATTTGTAACAGAAATGCCAATCCTAATTACCCCTGAAAATTTAACAGGATTATTGTGATAATTACCATTTCGTTTTAACCTAGCTTATCTTATTTTATCCATAATTTAGTTCGAATCTTCTAAAATTAGAAAATATATGAAAAATACACTTGCAGCACTTTTTCTTGCTATTGGTCTTATCGTTTCAGGCTATTTTATAGCAGGAGGAATAAAAGGCTGGGCTTCTAGTAATCGAACGATCAATGTTAAAGGTGTTTCGGAGCGCTTAGTGGAAGCCGACCAAGCTTTTTGGCCAGTAAAATTTTCGGTTAATGGTTCAGATCTTCAGTCTGCTCAAAATAGATTGTTGCAGCAAAAAGAACTTATAATTAAGTTTTTAAATAAGTATAATATTAAAGGGGAAAGTATTGTTCCTGATGCGCTTGAAGTAAACGACGCTAAGCTAAATCCTTATGACAATGATTTGTCTCGGGCTGGAGATAAAAGAATAATAATCTCTCATACTCTGTTGGTTTCTTCTTACGATCCGAAAAGCATACAAATTGCCTCACGGAACATTACAGAACTCGTTGCGCAGGGGGTCAGTATTTCAGTTGGTCAAGAATACATGAGTTCTCCTACATACGTGTTTACAAAACTTAATGATCATAAACCTGAAATGTTAACGTTAGCAATTCGTTCAGCTAAAGAAGCTGCCGAAAGATTTTCGGAGGAAAGTAATACTGAACTTGGTGGAATAAAGAGTGGTTCACAGGGGATATTTTCTATTCAACCTAGGTATCAATTCGAAGGCGCGGTTGAGAGCAAGCAAATTGAGAAAGTACTTCGGGTTGTTTCATCAGTAAACTATTATATTAAGTAGTAAGCTCGAAATTTGCGACCAGCATTTTTCTTTCTTGCCTAAGAAGAAATAAATTTTAAAGTAGAACAAATGACAGACGAATATCTTGGAGATCTTGAAAAAACTTCCATAATTGCCGAACTTTTTAAGGTTGATAAAAATAAGAGAGACGATAATTGGATAAGTACTTTTTTAGAAAACGTGGCGGACGCGAGCTTTCGCTGTGGCGATCCTCAATTAATTAAGGGGCCAGACGGATTTTCGTATTTTAATTTGTTACTACCAGAACCAAACCAAGATTTTCAATGTTATGTCATTAAGCATATTGCTCCATGGTTGACGGAAAACGGAATTGGTGTGGTTTTTGACGCGACACAGAATGAAGCTGAATGGATTTTTTCTTCGGGAGATATTTTAGACTATGTACTTAATGGTAAGTTTAGTGCTGAGGTTGAGCCATCTACCGTTGAGAATGGGAGCTCTGAATTCGTCGAAGAAAAATTAGAAGTTTTAGTTGGTCAACCTTCAGAAAAGTACCTTCCACAAAAAACTAGGGCCTTGCTTAAAGCTTTTTTAGAGGCTCAAGGCTATCAAGAGCCAAAAATCTTAATAATGTATCGGAAAAACGAAAAAGCTATTAGCCAAGAATTAGTTTTTGATTTTGAAGAAATAAAAGACCCGGAAAAGATAAATCGTTTGATATTTTGGATAACTTGGTTTCTACCTCGGACCTATACAATCACTGGTCTCCAATCTTCGGATTTCAAAGATAGCTTCAGGTCGCTTTAGGAAAGTCTTTCGCACTATCACGTTGTTACCTGTTTTACATAGGGGTTGAAGGGGTGAGATTATACTTTCACGGTGAAAGCGCGACCTTGTTATTCCTAATATTCTAGATTAGAAATCTACCTCTACTTATCTTTCCTTCTGCGTTTTTGCGTTACTGCGCGGGCCAAAGAGTTTGAATGCCTTTAGGTAGTTACACGAATTTCCTTAAGATGTTTTGCTGTTAGGTCGATTTGCCTATTAGCAATTTGGGGTATCATTGCAAAGGGTAGTTGTTATGTTAAAAAATAGTGAAGTTGTAAGTACTAATGTAAATATTCTTCTTGTCGAGGATTGTCCTGATTCTCAAGAAATATTCAGACATGCGTTAAAGAAAATAGGCGCAAACATAGTTTGTGCGAATAACGGGAAGGAGTGCGTTGATCTCGCGTTAAGTGCCTTAGGTGATAAAAAAGGCTTCGATGTTATTTTAATGGATCTCCAAATGCCGGTAATGGACGGGCTTTGCGCCACTCGAGCTTTGCGGAAAGAGGGGTATAATTTGCCGATTCTTGCGATGACGGCTCGATCTGGTCCTAATGACAGTAAAGAAAGTGAGAACGCCGGATTTGATGGCCATATCAGTAAATTAACGGGTATGGGCAGTTTAGTGTCGGAAGTAAAAAAGCAAATCTTCCGCAAAAAAACTGTCGAAATTGAGATGCCGGTATTACCGCTTGTTCCACAATTCCTTAGAGATAATCCGAGCTACGCTGAAATAGCTTTGTCGTCATTAAACACACTAGAGAAAAAAATTCATCAGTTACATGAGTTAATTGTTGAGGAAGATTTTGCTGGTGTTAAAGATATAACCTATCAATTTGGAAATTTATCGCTCTATGGATATTCACAATTCTCTCAGTTAATTAATCAAATTCAATTAGCAGCCGAAAATGACGAATCAGATGCGTTGAAAGTTAAATTTGAAACCTTGGAAAGAGCAGCAAAGGCAATTATCGCTGGAATTCCACAGTTAAAAAAGATTTCACAACTGTAGATACTTGCAAAATATAGAGTCAAAATTTGTTCTCATATTTAGGTAAGCTAAGAATAATTATTAGAATTTGTTTTCCTAGAACTATAAGTTTCAGTAAAAAAACTGCGTAGCTTTATTCAAAAAATTCTATATTTAATAGGAGAATACGTATCTTTAATTTTGTGCGCTCAGTCGAATTCAATCTTGCTATCAGGTTAAATTTGTTACGAGAATGTCTGACTAAATTGTGTCAAATAGTTAAAACTCGGAGAGGGTTCTAGATTGAACCGATAATTTGAACTGCATTAATATATCCCGGCTTTTAGTGATTGAGCAATCGTTTGAGCTCGTTTGTTTATAGTCATCGCGTCGTCATTGTTGAAAATCTGTTTGGCTGTTTGAGTAAAAGCATTTAGCCAAACATCAAAAAGTTCTGGTGGAAAAGGTGGGAGGTCTCGGTGAACATCCATCGGCCTGCCGTGATAACTGCCTTCCCTTAAAAGGATAGAGTTCCAAAAACTATACATCTTCTCTAGGTGGGGACGCCACTCCTCTTGTGACGTGCCGATTTGCTTTTCAAAGATAGATTGAAGTTCGGGAACTTCTCTAACTTTTGTGTAGAAAGTGTCAACTAGAAGTTTAATTGAATCATGATTTATCGAATTTTTATTCATTGGTTTACGACCATTGCAGGCTTTTTTCGTTTAAAGTCTCTATTATCGAAATTAAGGCGCCCCTTGATAAATCTTGGGGCGTAATATTAACCTTCATTGTCTATGCTAGTAGAAAAGTTTGCAAATTAGTTAGCGATGCACGGATATCTGCACGAATAGCAAGACATTCAAGTACTTTCGGCTGACATCTATCGTTCCAGTGTACTGAAATCCTAGAAATGCAAGCGGCCCTGATTGCCGCAATGGCTTTCTGGTAAAGTTTATATAGTTCCCAAAAAGGAGCCTGCCAGATTTCTTTTTCAACCTCTCGATATGCGTCGAGTCGTTCAGTGTCGATCTCAATTTCTCCATAGATAGACTCTATTTTTCGTCCCAATGTATGGGTAGATGATGGATCGATACCCAATACAAAGTCAGACAAGTTCCTTTGGGGAACTATCGCGACGAGCAATTTGCCAATGAGCACGGAATTTCCAGAAGATCTGATTGAACAAAGCGTTACCAACGAAAGAATGTCAGAAAGCAAATTTACAATCTCTGACGCCTTTGCCGTATGCTCTTCGGAATCTTTTAAGTACAGGTGTAAGAGCAGATAGCCCTCCAGTAAACTTTTAAGAGAGTCCGCAAAAACTATATGACCATAGTTTTGGTTGTTGTATAACGCTGTCGAAATCAGGTCGCTATGCGAGAGAACTGCCCTTAGTTTCTCTTCTCGTTTGCTAACATCGGGTAAGTTTATTGCGGATAACAGACTTAGGCCTAAGTTGCAGCCCGCTCTAGCTAGTTTTTCTCGATGGAACAGTGATTCTTCCAAAGTGAAAGTATCCAGAATTTGGTTGACGACAGTATTGGCCGCCTTACAGGTATTTGAACCGCCTAAGCGTGAGAGGGTCGATTTGCCGATGAGAATGTTTGGTCTGTTTACCAAATCGCCGAAATCAATTCTACTACCCATTTTATAAATCCTTTAGGGGAAGATATGAAAACCTATATAATGATGATAAAGGAAAGCAAATTGATACGCAATCTTATAAAGTTGTATAAAGGCGGTCTTAAGAGCTCTTAGAGTCTGTTGAGACGCTATATTATTAACAAATGACCTTGACGGAACCAATTCTCGAGGGAAAATAAAATATTTGGTTAAAAATGAGCGACATCATAAAAATTGAAACTGAAGTGGATCTTGAAAGTCTTCTTAATGTAAAGGGGGAGTTAACTTTAGTTTTAAAACATTCTACGAGATGTCCGATTAGTTCCGCTGCCTTAACTGAATTTAAAAATTTTGTTACTTCTTCTGATGTAATAGCCGCAATTATTTTGGTAGTTGAAAATCGAAATATTTCAAATCTATTGGCCGAAAAATTGACTGTTCGACATGAAAGTCCTCAGTTGTTTATCATTAAAGATGGAATACCACTTTGGCATGTCAGTCACGGGGCGATTACTAAAAAAGAAATCGCAAGCGCAATAAGTAGGTTGTAATACTAAGTCATTTCAGAAAAATACTAAAACAGAAGTGAATGCGATGTTCGGTTTTTCTGTATGATTCGTATATCGAATTCATCGGAAGAACCTTAATTTGAAAAAAACTGTTACCTCTTGCTGACGCAATACACCGTAAAAGTACTATTCCTACGCCTAGTTAACTTCAAAAATATTTTAATTTGCATATTTTTCTATCATTATATTTAATCGAATCTGTGTAGAAGGGGTTAATGTTTTATTCTCGGGAGAATGAGGATGGTTAAAAAATCTTCTAAGCCCTTGTTTGCAGAAATCGAATCTTTACAGATTTGCCGCCGAACTTATTTAGAAATGCCTATTCGAGCGATATCTTTTGGACTGGGTCTTTCAATATATCATACGCGCAAACTGTTTCGAAAAGCTGGGATTAGTTGTCCTCAGCAGCTTGCTGTGAGTCTTCCACGTAGGTTTTTGTCTGAGTTGCCTTGTCTTAGTGAACAACTGCCTTTTGAATTCAGACGACGAATACGTCTTTATTGGCATACTGTTAAAAATGAGAACAGTTTACCGTTTGAAAAAGAGGAGATGGTGAGACGATTTCTCTACCGGTATTTTTCGTTTGTCCCAATGATCGTTATCGGAGAAACCTTTGATATTCCCCGACTTTATTTAGATGAGATTTCCTCGCAAGAGGGGATAAAGTTATCACGATCCTCAAGCCGCTCTATTTGGGTCAATTTTGCCAGTTCCGGTAAATGTCCGAATGTAATTGGACTGAGCTTAGTTCAGCGTTCGAATTTTTGGAATTCTTGGAGAGCACGTAAAGCTAAATGGGATCATCTTCAAAAAACCAGACAATCTTCTAAAAAGACATATGAGAGTTATCTTGAGAAGTTGCGGTTTGTTAGGGGAAATGATTTTGACGGATCGAAAATGTTTCCATGTTCTGGTGGCTGCAAAGAAAGCTGGCCGAGAAGCAATGTTTTCTTTCCTAAGAGCCTACGAAGCGAGGATGGCTTGGCAGCAAAATGTAAGTGCTGCTCATTTGCTGTTTCCACTGATGCCACTCGGCAAAAGCGGAAACGAACTGAAAAAGGTAGAGTAATTCTTGGTGTAAGAGAGAAAGAGAGGATTGTCGCTCTATATCGAGCTTATGGGCTATTAATTCCAGTTCAACTGTGGAGCAGCTTTCTTCATCTTAATAATTCGGTACTTGAGCGTTTACGATTAGAAGCTAAAGTGAAAATTTCGAGCCAGCTAAAAATAGAGATTCCATGGCGCTGGTATTTTATGCAAGAAATGCCTGATTTGCCTCTATTGTCTCAAATTGAAGTTGAAACTCTATTTGAGGAGACGCAAAATTTTAGAAAGAAGATAGATAAAGAATTTGAAAGAGATTCTCTTTTCGAAGTTGAACAAAGTAGGCTCTCAATTCAAAGAGTTGAAGAAGCTCGGTCGCAAAATAGGGTATCTGAGACGATGAAATGCCGTAATTGTAATAATAGCTATTTTATTAGCGAAGAGTTTTTTAAAATGAGAAAAGGTAAATGTGAAAATTACTGCAAAGTCTGTGTCAATTTTGAAAATAAGCAACAACGGTTTCGTCGAAATAAAATGAAGTACGGTTCTAGTCGTGAGATTTAGGTTTATACCCTTTCTTCATACCCCTGGGCTATAAGCGACCTTTGTTTTTCCTATATATCTGAGGAACTTAGAGGGGAGGTGGAATTTAATTTGTCTTTTCTGCAAAAATAAATCAATACTTTGTTACTCGATCTTTAAATCTAAAATTACCGGTA
Source organism: uncultured Bdellovibrionales bacterium (assembly GCA_964472005.1). Taxonomy (GTDB): domain Bacteria; phylum Bdellovibrionota_C; class UBA2361; order SZUA-149; family DAOLCO01; genus CAYYIQ01. Next base: position 16,743 of record CAYYIQ010000026.1, read on the forward strand.
GAAGTTCTATACCACCCTCAACCTTAATTGAGGGAGTGTTATTTGTTTTTTCTGTGTTTTTGATTCAGGAGATGATCCGATGCAGTACGGGGCTTTAAGCCGAGAAGGTTCCTCTTTGAGTTTTCTTGGTAAAACCAAGCGTCATCTTAGAACCTGTCTTGATGATGTCGCTGACAATTCTATTCAAGAATTTGTCGTAGAAGAAGATTCGTTTACCGATCGTTACCTTGATATTTTGTTTGAACGTCAGACACCCGCAAGTATTATTTTACGACTGACGCAAGTTAGTGGATTCGGTGTCAATAAAATTGTTGAAAACTGTCGTAGCGTTCTCCAAAGGCTTTCGCTTTTTGGATCTAATTGCATCGAAAGAGATGGAATAAAGCGTCTTTCCGAGTGTGGAAAATTATTATCTTTAGATGTCGGCTATACGGGTTTAGATGGGTATGACTTAAAGTACCTAGCCAAAAAATTGAGCGAGTTAAATATTAGTGGACTTGAACTCACTTACGACGAATTGGATATCGTTTGTGAATATCGGGACTTGCGATATTTGAGAGCCGAGCATCTAGAATCATGCTCTGAAGCTTTGTTTGTCACTTTGTCGTCATTGCCAGATTTGCGTTATCTTTATCTAGATCGTTGTGAAATAGAAGACGTAGATCTAATTTCACCGGGCAATTACCAAAGTCTTAGAACTTTGTCTCTCGGAAATAACGAACTTACGACTTTGGGAGTTGCAAATCTCACCGAAATCGCTTCATTAACAAGTTTAAGACTCAACGGGAACTTTAAGATTGGTCGTGATGATAGCTATCTCAGTTTGCCAAGAGGACTTGTTGAGCTGGAGCTTGATTCATGTAATTTGTCAGATAAGGCCATAAGTAAAATCTTACGATGCTCAAGGTTGAAAACTTTATCTCTATCTAATAATTTGGATTTGACTCATCGTGGATTAGCCAAGCTCGGAAGCTTACAACGTTTAGCTAATTTATGCTTAAGTGGAATCTATTTGACTGATCTAGACTTTGCGGCGATCGAAAGGTGCAAGGGGCTAGAGTTGCTAGATCTAGAGCATACTAACCTTGAAGGCGGGGATCTCTATCGGTTAGCAAGAATGAAAAATCTTAAGCAATTAATGATTCGCGGAACGCCGGCAGCACTTGATGCGATTGCCATTAAAGACCTTAGCAAAAGGTTTATATTTCCCAATTTAGGCTGACACCTTGATTTGATAAAAGATTCGTCAATTCTCTCAAAGCGAGTGGTTTTTAGGTTAAAACACTCGCTCATCATTTTTTGAATATTTAAAAATCAATTTTTCGTTCAAAATGACAGGTATAGCCACGCGGATTTTTTTGTAAATAGTCCTGATGATACTCTTCTGCTCTAACGAAGTTTTCTAGTGGTTGAATCTCCGTTGTAATTTTGTTTTTCCAAACACCAGATTTTTCGACTTTCTCTATGACCTGTCTTGCAACTTCTGCTTGTTCTTCGTTTGTTGTGAAAATTGCTGAGCGATATTGCGTGCCCATATCATTGCCTTGCTGATTTAGTGTAGTAGGGTCATGTATCTTGAAAAAGTATTCAAGAAGATCGTTTAGATTTAATACCGCTGGGTCATAGACAATTCGAACGCTCTCTGCATTACCAGTACGCCCGGTTTTGACTTGTTCGTAGGAGGACTGGTTAGCATCTCCGCCTGCGTATCCCACTTCAATGATTTCAATTCCTTTTTCCTTTCTTAATAATTCCTCCATCCCCCAAAAACATCCACCAGCTAAAACGATCTCCTGAAACTTGGAGGTTGCAAATTGATCTTTTCCAGTGTTTTTTTCTTCGTCAAATAAAGCCATATATTTTTCGTATCCATTTTCTTTAAGTTTATTAAACGGTATAAATTTTAGGGCAGCTGAATTCATGCAGTATCGTTTGCCACCATCTTTTATCGGACCATCATCAAAGACATGCCCTAAGTGATTATTTCCAATAGCCGATCTTACTTCGGTTCTCTTTACAAAGAATCCGTTGTCTGGCTTCGTAGTCACGACACCCTTAGAAATTGTATCAGTAAAACTGGGCCATCCAGTTCCTGATTTATACTTTTTTAGTGATGAGAATAGGGGCTCTCCAGTTATAATATCGACATAAATACCTTTTAAATCATTGTCCCAGTACTCATTATTGAAAGGGGGTTCGGTGCCATCTTCTTGAGTAACGTGAAATTGGAGTGGGGTCAGTTTCTCTTTTAGGTCTGTTTTTGAGATCTTGGAATATTGTTCTCCAACTCTCGATCCACTATCTTCAGCTATGCAGTTACCATTGGTTAACAGCATGAAAATAACTGTATAAAAAAATGCATTAAAGTTACTTTTCATTGGTTTACGATTTGTTTAAATTAGTTAGTTGGTAAGATGGTATTATCTTGCGTGTGTTTTCTAGTAATTGAGCTACCATTATGATGTATCGAAATTTGCCTGAGAATTAAAAATCTATCTTGTAAATTATATTACAGTTGTTTGACGGTTTGTACTCCATATAATTACATCTATCAGATTTAGTAACTTGTTCCCATGGACTTTATACCCAGAGTATTAGAATTAGATTTTAAGTGTTTAAATTAAGGTTAATTTGCGATCTGAATACCTACTAAATGCTAGTAATAGTATTCATCCTAAGCCTCAATAATAATTGATATTTCGTCTAGAATGACAAAAAGATGTTTTATTTATTGGCTGATAGCAGCGCCATTTATTAAGATATTTTCCTAATCACACGTTCTTTATTTAAGCATACTGGAAATTGTGGTTTTAGTTTTAGGAGTGAGGATTCGTAGTTTTTTGTACATAATTGAAGCCTAATTCAAGAATCGGATTACGGTTTGTTCATCGAGGTTTTAAATAGGAGATAGCATATGAATAATAGAGCTAGTTTTTTTGAAAATATTTTTTGCTCTGAAAGGGGAATTGAGAACCACTCTCAAATAAGGGAATCAAGATTCTATTCAAGCAGGAAAAGCTATTCTGTGTTGTTGTTAGAGAGCAACAAATCCAATCAACTTAAGTTAGAAACTATTTTAGAAAAAGCACGTTTTAATGTAACAGCCTGTAGCTCTATGACTAAGGGGCTTAGCCTAGCGAGAAAAAATTATTATGACGTTATCGTCACAGATATTAAAATGCGCGGAGGTGAAAATTTAGAATTTATCAGCACCTTAAATAAATTAAAATCAGGGTTCCCAAATCCAGAAATACAGTTAATTGTATTAGCCTCAAATCTTCCAGATTTAGAATTTGAGGTTATCAGAAGAGGGGCAGATATGTTTTGCGATAAAAAACTTGCATTCAAGCATTTGGTAAAACAAATCCGCTTTCTTCTTGATTTCCCTCTCGACTAGTTTCATTCTCTCTCTACTTGGGTTGGTCGAAACCTAGTAACTGAGCGTGTCGACGTTTCACGATAATGGATAGGCAGATAATGTTATTGATCCTAGGGATAGAATGTATTTATCATATCGGAATAAGTGAGCGCTCTTTCTGCGAAGCAAAATGCCATAATCTTAAAACCACCCTAAAATTGTAAGTATTTGATTATTGGATCGTCCTAATACTAAGGATGAAATTCGTTGTTGGTGATAAGTTTACTAGATTAGTACAAATCTTAACCGCATGAAAATTGAAAATGTGTATTTTGTTTCTTGTAAGAAGCGGTCAAAATGCTATTATTTGTGCACTCACTATCTTCATTTATTTAAGAAAAGAGTGTCTGAAACGGAACTAGTCACGTTTTTATAATTGATCTTTTTTATAAAATCTACATGCAAATTGTTTGCAAATAGATTGCTAAGCAGACATTTTTGACTCATAATATAAGTAGTAAGCGAAAAATCGATCAAAATAAAATGGAGTCTGTTTAATGCGTAAACATAAAAAAATAAAAATACCAATAATTTCTAAAATTGTTGTGTCAGCTATTCTCGTAATGGCTCTTGTCACATCTGCCCAGGCAGTTCCGGGAGATTATGATGGAGATGGCACTTCCGACCTGTCGGTCGCTTTAGTTAATCGTTCTAACAACACAACAGCGTGGTTGACTCGTTTATCAAACGGAGCGACTCCACTTTTTTGGACATTTTTCAAGGCCGCCGATGCGCTTGTTAGCGGAAGATTTTATGCTGGTGATATCCGGTATTATCCTGGTGTCGTAAGAGTCACTAGTGCTTCTGAGCCACTTGACTGGACCGTTAAAAGTCCAACGGGTGAAGTCTATGGAAAGTTTGGTCTTCCTGGTGATATCGTTCCAAACATGGGTGACTGGGATGGAGACGGTAGAGATGATTTTTGTACAGTTAGAAGCCAGGGTGGGGTTCTACACTGGTACACTTTCTTAAGTGGTTACAACCAAATCTTGCACTGGACTTTCGGTGTCGATGGCGACCAAGTTGCAGTCGCAGATGTTGATGGTGATGGCCGTGCGGAAATGATCGCATTAAGAAATAATTTTTATTGGTATGTAAGAAAGCCTTTTGAACTAGATTTTACCACAGTTCAGTGGGGTGTGAATGGAGATATTCCATTACTTCCAGCTGACGTCGATGGTGATAAAAAAGCAGACTACTTCATCGCTCGCAAAGAGGGTGTTGGACAGAATGCTTACATTCGTTACGGCAATGGTCAAACAGCAATCGTACCAATGGGCTTTGCTTCGTCAATCCCACAAGTTGGTATTTACGGTGGTGGCAGATTCTTAGCTTGGTCTCAACGAGACACAGGTTGGACTGCTATTAAAAATGCAGACGGCTCTCCAAACGTATTTAGACTTGGAATTCCAGAGAATGCGATTGTTAGACCTGATGGAACTGTTGTTCAACCAACATCCGATGCTGTTTTCCCAGCAACAACGCCAACTACGCCTGTACCACCACCATCTGATCCAGGTTCAATTGCGAGTTGCAGCCAAACTTTTTCTTCTGGATATTTGTTGAAGCCAGAAGCTCAAGATACTGGTCCGCCACGTGAAGGTAAGCCAATGGTTCTTTTTTCTAGGAATTATCCTTCAAGTTCTTGTCTGAATGTTTTGGCAACTAACGGTGAAGTAATCGCTAAATATGGTCGGTATGCTTCTAATCGTTATTACAACGCATGGGGTTGTGGCGGTAGTGGTTACTCTCCAAGTGCTTTAGCAGCCCGAGCGGTAGCGGCATCTGGAAGTAAAAATATCGTGCTTCACGATCCAGATACTGGTCGTTGTTATGGACCAGGAGCGGCAGACGCTAGGTCAGATAGAAGATAGCTTCTATTAAAATTAATCCTGTGATTTCTTTCTTGCAAAGACGATCACAGGATTACCCAAGAATTTCAACCCTAAGCTATTTAATTTGAATTCAAATTTTTGGCTTAGGGTTTTGTTGTTTAATTTCCTGTGTATTCCCATCGGCAAGATAAACTGCGGCGTCGACAGGATTTCTTCACACCCCAATTTTTCCAGCTCTGATTTTATCTCGTTTGGACTATGACAGTTAAAGGGACGTGAATTTTTTTCGATCTTTTCTTCGCCTTTCTTAACCGTCCCGAGCTGTCCCTCTA
>CAYYIQ010000027.1:0-22055 GCA_964472005.1 uncultured Bdellovibrionales bacterium
TGAACCGACAATAATATCGCTGAAAGTTTGGAGTGGTACGCCTTTTTCTTTGAACTCTTCTGGAATGATACTTAGCGTGGCACCCGCCGACACGCCGCTACCTAATGCGAGGTGACCAGCTTTTCTCCCCATTGCCACCACAAGGTACCAACGGCCTGTAGTTTTAGCGTCAACCATCAATGTTTTAACAATTTCGGTTCCTACCTCTCTTGCACTCTGAAATCCAAAAGTACTAAATTCCGACGGAAGTGGAAGATCGTTATCGATTGTCTTTGGTACGTGAACAACTGCAATTTCATCGCCCATCGCATTTGCTATTGCATTTGCACAAGAAGCTGTACCATCTCCTCCAATCGTAACTAGATAACCAATATTTTTAGCCTTCAAGAGATTTAAAATATTTTTCATCATATCAGGATAGGCTTTGGGGTTTGACCTACTTGTTGCAAGGATAGATCCTCCTTCTTGATGAATCCAAGCAACATCAGAGATACTCAATTCAACAAGGCAAGTCTCGTCCCCAGCAGAAATTCGTTTAAATCCGTTCACAATGCCATATACTCGATGGCCGGCGTTGATTGCTTCAATTGTAACAGCGCTTATTACCCCATTAATTCCCGGAGCAGGTCCACCGCCAACTACAATTGCAAATGCTTTTTTGTTATCCATGATCACATCTACGAATTAAAGATTAATGAAGTAAGCCTAAATTTGGTAACCACCTATCAGCTAGTTACTATCTTCGAGCACACGAACAATAAACTAAGTTAAAAATATCACAAAGCTAATTATCTAACCCACACAGTCCACTACCTGCGACCAACAAATAGCACGTTCTGCATATTAAGTTTGCCCTAGGTTATAGAGAAAACGGAAATCGATACTGCCTTAGGCATCTCGCCATCTTTGATTGGATTCCCAGCTAGAAACTTTAAGCTTCGAAGAGTATACAACTCTTTTTAATTTTCTTCCAGAGACCTTAATTAACATAAACGTCCGAGACTTCACAATTTTCACCCGCAACGGTAACGCAAACTGGTAGTAAACTCATAGCGAATTAACAAAAAGCTTTGTTGAGTAGCTAGCCTCACAACAAGAATCGATATCTAAGGCTATTCCACCAATTTATGGGGACTTATAGGAGAATGACAATATCAGAACTACATCGAGACTATTGGCCGTTTAAGGACGATAAACTAGTAATCTTGGCGAACCACACATCAGCGCCTCTCCTGGAGAAAACACTCAATGTCATTACCTAATCAGCATCAATGGTCTCAAATTTATTTAAAAGTGATATTAACTTTTCATTGTATATAACTAACGCTATGCTAACAGCAGTTAAAAACCATAGAGTTGGATAGTATAAGATAGAAATACCGACTGCCGCCGTTAGTGCTCCGAGCCAACTACACAAAATTCCGCGACTGACGACTTCTAAAAAGTTAATTTCTTGATACAAAAGAGTTAGATTCTGCAACTTCAATTTAGAACCATTCTTAACCTTGTCGCTACTAAACAAAAACTGAATTTGATTTTTCCTTGCTTTAGTCGCCTTAATGATTTTTCTTAAATTTAAAACACTTCCACCAAAAATAGTGCCGACACTTAAAATACCCCAAATTCCCATATCTCCCAAAAGCTGGAAATAAACCGAATGAGTAGCACGTCCACTTAAGCTTTTAACTGTGACTCCACGATCAGCTGTTTCGTAATGCCCCAAATTCCACTTTGAATTTTCTAGGCCGACTCCAAAAAGTATATTTCTAGGATCCTTCCACATCCGATATATAGATGTCCAAGTGTCAAATCGTTCTTGCATCGTACCTTTCTTCGTGCCAGCCTCACTACCAATCGATTCGATCTCTTTGTAATATTGTTCGGGAATTAAAGGAAAACTACAAACAGTTAGAAACACAGCTCCTAAAATCCACTTTATTTTGTTTGTTGAATATAAAAACTGGAAGACGATTACTGCGATCAACCCTAAAAATCCACCCCTTGAATTCGTTGATGCGATCGCTAATATTATTAAGAAGCCAACAATAAAGCCAAATAATACCTTTATCGTAGAAGAGCCCATACCTCTCAAAATAAAACATATCGGCAACAGCGTAACTAACATTAGGCAATTGTCATTTTCATCACCAAGATAACCTCCTGGCCCTTTGCCCGCATGAGAGATTGCCCATAAGGCCAACAACAAACCGGATATTAAAAGAAAGTTCACCAATTTTTTAATTCGCAAGCTGGAAGCAAAACCAAATGAAATCGCGAGCATAAAACCTATAAGATGAAGTAGAAAATCTCTCCAGCTATAGAACTGCCATGCATCATTCAAGACGAGGTCGTCGATTACGAGAAAACCAAGAAATCCTCTAAATGCCTCAAATATTAATATCGCACCAAAAATTTTGTACTGCTTCGGCCAAGGGATAGAAAAAAAACGAGAAGAAGCAAACGCAACTAGAAGTGTAAATAAGAGTGGAACTCGTAAAGTTCCAAGGAAAGTTAAGCCTGAAAAATCGTGAATCCGTGTAATATTGAAATATAGACCGAAAATCGTGACGTTAACTAAAAAGTTGGGAATATCCCAACCTTGTGAAGTCGCTTGTATCTCGCGAGATAATGTCTCATCACTAATATACTCTTCACTAATTATGTTGTTGGATTGAGTCATTTTAATTTTTTAAAAGTGAGATAAATCAAATAAAGCTAGTTTAACCAAGTTCTGGCTAAAAAACCTATTACCTTGCCTAGAAATTACATTGAGAAAATCTGAAATTAAATAATACTTTTATTATAACAGGAATTTTTTTGCTTGGCTTTCTAATTCGGCGCGCCATAATTTTCTATCCACTTGAATCATTAGCAAACATTTAATGCTGCTTACCAAAGTATGCAATTACCTAGCACCTTGGCTTGTAATACTTGATCGGAAATGCCCATTTTCAAGTTCAGCTGATAAATCAACTATCTAATCGAATATGACCGGGAAATAAATCTGGTCTCAGTTACTATTAAAAAGATTTTGAGTACGACAATAACATCAAGCAGAAGGTCGTTTGAAATTTTGGAAGAAATATACGAAGGACTCGTTTTGAGTTGACGCACGTAGTTAGTTCACAGTAAATGATTCTTAGAATCCACGATGCTAGCAAACTCCTGTTGTGCAACTAACGCATAGCTGTGTGAATGATTCTAAAATCTTTTAGGCTGCAGTAACGTTAAATCCGCCATCAACATGATGGAGTTCGCCCGTTACCCCTCTTGAAAGGTCTGATAAGAAATAGACAGAGGATCGACCTACGTCTTCAATTGTAATTAACTCGCCCATTGGGGATCTTGCTTCAAAGTGAGTGAGTAATTCTCTAAAATCTGAAATACCTGACGCTGCTAGAGTTTTAATTGGACCTGCTGAGATACAATTCACTCGAATTTTTTGTGGTCCAAGATCAACTGCGAGCTCTCTAACACAAGCTTCCAAAGCAGCCTTAGCGACTCCCATCACTCTGTAGTGAGGAACAACCTTCTCCGCACCAAAATAACTCATAGTGAGGATGCTACCACCATTTTTCATCAATGGTACAGCATGCTTTGTGACTGCGACTAAAGAATAGGCACTTACGTCTAAAGCCAATTGGAAGCCTGCACGTGATGTCTGGCTAAATGGATGTTTTAAATCTTCTCCGTGGGCAAATGCGACTGAGTGAACAACAAAATCAATGCTTCCCCATCTTTTAGAAACTTCTTCAAACGCTGCTTCGATCTCTTCGTCTTTCTGAACATCGCATTTGATATTGAAGTTACAGCCTATGCTCTCCGCAAGTGGAACGACACGTCTTTCTAAGGCTTCGTTTAAGTATGTAAATGCTAAATCGGCACCTTCTGCTCGGGCAGCCTGCGCAATCCCCCAAGCTATACTTCGATTATTTGCAACGCCGAGGATTAAACCTCTTTTACCTTCAAGTATACCCATGTTTTATCGTCTAAATAACTCGTTTAAGTTTTACAAACCAAAGATTTGTAATTTTTTAATACGCCATTAAAGAATTCTAAACCGGATATTATTCCGGAGTAGATGTTCCTGTTAATGACTCAACAGTTGCTTCAGTTGTGCCTGCTGCATCAATTGGTTTTCTTGCAGTACGTCTCTTCGGCTTAGCTTCTGCTTTAGTTGCGACTGCTCCACCTTCTACAAATCCAATAAATGCCATTTGCGCCTTATCGCCTGGACGAACTCTTGTTCTTAAAACACGAGTATATCCGCCTGCCCGTTCTGTGTAACGAGGAGCGATTTCTACAAATAATTTATGAACCGCAGTCCACTTTAAAGCATTACCTTTCGCTTCCTTGTCGATAGGCATTAGATATCTCATTGCCTGTCTACGATTATGCAAAGTATCGGTTTTACCCAAAGTCACTAACTTGTCTGCAATTCTCTTTAACTCCTTAGCTTTTTGAACTGTAGTTTCGATTCTGTCATTCAGAACTAACGCTGTTACCATATTTCTGAACATCGCTCTTCTATGAGAGGGAGTTCTACTAAATTTTCTGAAAGCATGTTGATGTCTCATAACTGACTACCTATTATTTACTTTTTATTCGAACGCACTAACAGCACCTGAGGACTGTTCTGCCATACGGTCTAGATCAGCTCTGCCTGGATAACCATCAATTCTCATACCTAGTGATAATCCCATTTCTGTAAGAATTTCTTTTATCTCGTTAAGAGATTTTCTTCCAAAATTCTTAGTTCTCAACATTTCGTTTTCCGAGCGAGAAACAAGTTCACCAATATATTTGATATTTGCATTTTCAAGACAATTTGAAGATCTAACGCTTAACTCCAATTCATCGATTCTTCTGAAAAGATTTTCATTGAGCTTAGGTCCTTCGTCTTTAACTTCAGGAACCACTTCTTGATGATGAATAACTTCTTCGTCACCACCAAATACTGTAAGTTGATCTCTCAAAATAGTCGCGGCACCCTTGACAGCATCTTCAGCTGTTAAACTACCATCTGTCCAAACTTCTAGGCTCAATTTATCATAATCTGTATGTTGCCCAACTCGCGAGTTTGTAACAGCATAGTTTACTTTTCTCACTGGAGAAAAGAAAGCATCGATGAAGATTGTACCTAAAGTACTTTCTTCTGTTTTGTGATTTTCAGCTGCAACATAACCTCTTCCAACCTTAGCTTCGAGGTACATTGTGATTTCGCCACTTTGATTTAAAGAAGCAATATGAAGATCTGGATTTACAACTTGTACGAAACCTTCAGCTTGAATCATTCCAGCTGTGACTTCACATGGGCCAGTTGCTTGAATTGTAAGATTTGCGTGATCCTTTTCGCCTAAATCTAAAACAACTTCTTTTAAATTAAGTATTACTTCTGTCACATCTTCTGTAACACCTGGGATAGTACTGAACTCGTGTTTAACACCTTCTATTCGAACCGATGTAATCGACGATCCAGGTAATGATGACAACAAGATTCTTCTTAAGCTATTACCGATAGTTGTTCCGTATCCTCTTTCAAGGGGAGCAGCAACAAACTTACCGTATCTATCAGTTAAATCTTCAGATTCAACTCTTCTAGGCTTAATTAAATCTTTTAAGAGGTGCTTATACATTCTTTATGGCCTTTTTAATTTGGATTTTTTTCAAACTACTTCGAATAAAGTTCAACAACCAATTGTTCTTTCATTGGGTGAGTGAGTTGATCACGAGTCGGAAGATCTCTAACTACGGCTTGCATTTCAGCTTTTTGTAGCTCTAACCATTCTGGAACTTTTCTCGCTTCGACTTGAGTTAATGACTCTTGAATCTTAACGCCGTCTTTTGACTTGTCTTTAATTGACAAAACATCACCTGGCTTAAGTCTATAAGAAGCTATATCAACTTTTTTACCGTTAACAAGCATATGACCGTGACTTACTAGCTGTCTTGCTTGTGCACGTGAAGATGCAAATCCTGCCCGATAAACCATGTTATCAAGTCTGCTTTCGAGAAGTCGTAAAAGATTCGTACCAGTAACACCTTTCATTCGATCAGCCGAGTGGAATACACCACGGAACTGCTTCTCTAAAAGACCATACATTCTTTTAACTTTTTGTTTTTCTCTAAGCTGAATCTTGTATTCAGAAAACTTACCACGAGCTTTAGAGTGTTGGCCAGGCTGACCTTCTCTTTTCTCGATTGCACATTTATTTGTGTAGCAACGATCGCCCTTAAGGAATAACTTTTCCCCTTCTCTTCTACACAATCTACAAACTGGACCGCAATATCTTGCCATATTTCTTAAGCCTTGCTTTTTTAGCCTTTAATATTCTACTAAATTCTTATTAAACTCTTCTTCTCTTTTTAGGTCTACATCCATTATGTGGAATAGGAGTTAAATCCTTTATAGACGTAATCGCCAAGCCTGCTGCTTGAATTGCTCTCAATGCAGACTCTCGACCAGAACCAGGACCACGAAGTAATACCGAAGTAGTTCTCATCCCAGCTGCCACTGCAACTTCAGCTGCTTTCGTTGCTGCAATTTGCGAAGCAAAAGGTGTCGACTTACGAGAACCTTTAAAACCATTGCATCCAGAACTCGACCAAGAGATAACACCACCTGACGGATCGCTGATAGTTACAATAGTATTATTAAATGTAGCTCGAATATGAACGATCCCAACTGGAACGTTTCTTGATTTCAGCTTTTTCTTCTTTGCTAATGCAGTTTTTTTATCTGGTGCAGCCATATTTTAACTTAAATTCTTCAGCTTAGGTTTATTTATAAATAATTATTTCTTTGTAGCTATTTTCTTACCCGCAACAGTTCCTTTTCGAGGACCCTTTCGAGTTCTAGCATTGGTGTTAGTTCTTTGACCACGAACTGGCAAACCTTTTCGGTGCCTTAATCCACGATAAGTCCCTAGATCCATCAATCTCTTAATATTTCCTGAAACTTGACGACGAATGTCACCTTCAATTGGGTAATTCGCTTCGATTAACTTACGAATATTACCAACTTGATCTTCCGTAAGAGCATCAGTTTTTAACGCAGGATCAAGACCTGTTTCTACTAAGATCTTACTAGCGGTGGTTTTACCAATTCCGACTATGTAAGTTAACGCGATATCCAATCTTTTATTTCGTGGTAAATCAATACCAGCTATTCTTGCCATGAAAATTAACTTTTTCTAATTCAAAAAATAAAATTCTTAAGTGTAACCTATTACTAAATATACACTTCACTAATATTTAAAACGCCCAGTTTGCCAGAGAACTAATATCCAAAGATCCAATATAACTAGCAAACCATTATAACTACCATTAAATAATTATAAGTTGGCGAAGGGAATATACTAAATAAATTCCATAATCAATTCCAAAGCGCACAAAAAATGGGTTTTGTGGCTATAAAAGTCAATTATTTACAAAAAAAGAGTAAAAAATGACTATGTTCCCGCGCGCGAATTACCCAATTTAGAATAAAATTGCAAGTAAAAGCGATAATTAACGCATTTTTTTGAAGAATAAGGTTAAAATTTCAAGAAAAGCCCAAATACACACACCATAACAATGCCTAATTATATTTTTTATAAAAAAATATAAAAAATCACTCGTTAGTTACTCTTTTGTTTTTGATAAAGGCATCGAAAATATCCGAATTTTCGCTACTCAATGAAATTTCGATTTCCCCTGCTTAATTTTGTCCATGGAGAAAACTACTATTACGAATGTTCAAGGCGGTTGAAATTCAACTAAAAAAACACCAAATTAACTGTACATCAAATTTCTATGTAGCTTCTAAGCTTCTCTGTTACAAAACCATCTTGCGTACTACAAACTTCTCACTAACAAACCGCATGTCTATAGGCATTTCTATTTGCCAATTCGCGATAACCTACTAAATTACTAAAAGCCTAACAGGCAATCGCTGTGACTTATCTCTTCAAAGTAGAGTTTTCTATCCTGTAGCCTACTGTCAGTCATCACTATCACCGAGATTTCCCTGGACATAGCGGTTTACGAGCAAGAAGTTTAAGAATTGTTTTTATGTGAAGTTAAAAAACAGTTCCATCAAACTTCATTGAATTTTGAATAAACAGCATTTGATGTAAAAACCCCAAGTCATCGCGCAACCGATCTTGCAGGCGCTCTGATAACACCTTGCACATCGTACTTAACTAATTTCAGCTGAACAAATCCATCACCCAGATTCTATCATTAAATAGAGCGAACAATGCTCGCAAGGCTCATTCTTATCGATATAACGTGAACGATGATCCAATGTCCGTTAGGGACATGCAACAGATCGCCCCACATGCTTTGTCCCGACAAACACTGGGCAAAAAAAAGGCTCTTCCGAAATGGAAGAGCCTTTAATTTTGGATCTAGCGAAATAGAATTATCTTCTGTCTCTTCTATCACCTCTATCTCCACGATCAGAACGGTTGTATCCGCCGCCGCCGCCGTTTCCATCACGACGAGGAGGTCTTGAACCTGCTGGTCGATCTTCCTTAGGACGTGCTTCGTTGACTTTCAATGGTCTGCCGTTATGCTCAGTTCCATCAAGTTCAGAAATAGCAGCCTTACCAGCTTCTTCAGAACCCATTTCAACGAAACCAAAACCCTTTGATCTACCACTGAACTTATCTTGTACAATTCTTGCTGTGGTAACTTCACCAAAGCGAGAAAAAATGTTTGTCAACTCAGCATCAGTCATGCTGAAAGGTAAATTACCTACGTATATATTCACTTACGAATCTCCAATTTATTACATTACATTCACGAAACACGACATGTCGGCTTGTATGGGGGCTCCAAAACTGCCACCACTCTACAATCAATAAAACGCTACCCTACATTTCGACGCGGTCCTGTTACACTCCTAATTAAAGGTCGAGCATAAAAGACTTCCACTTGGTGCGACTGGGTAACAACGTAAAATAATAACGATGAAAAATACAATGGCGCCTAGGTTCTAAAGTCAATCAATCAACCACCTTTGTTATAGCATATATTCACAAAATAGGTGAAAGAAAATATTAAGTTATTCTATTTACTAGACATTAATTATTTAAAAAACGCTGTCTTCGAATATTCGGGACGTTTGGCCTATCAAAGGACCAATTTGATCGAGTAGCACATGGCTGTAGACCTTGCCTTTGGTGAACGTAACCGCCTCAGCTTTCCTAACAATTGTGGTAGTTCCGGACGCTGTATAAACGATATCATACACGCCTGAGGGGAAAGAAAAATACATAGAATTAGAATTGAACCCAAGTGCTGTTATTGCTGGAGCTTGGTCTTCTAATTCTGCACCACGCAATAGCAAATAGACATCAACAGAATTTTGTTTCTCTGAAAGATTGAAAAAACGAAGACTAGACTCATTTGGGAGTGGCGAGACCGCATCTTCAGTAACCTCAGTCAAACCAACGACCCTAGACTCATCAAAAAAAATATAAGTAGTTTTTGAACCAGATTCAACACTTTGATCACCAGTTAATATTGGTAAAACTTGTTCGAAGCTAGTCACGCTCAAAGGTATAGCTTCTCCTTCAGTCGCTTCGACAAAGTTTGTACTTTCTCCGTATGGTAGTTCCTCAATGAAAATATTGCTACCAAGTTGAATATTAATACTTGAGACTTGCTTTACGGCATTTAGGAAACGAATTTTTTCACTAGCTTTTTCGCTGGTAGCTCCACTACTACCCCCACCACAAGCGGTAAATAGAACTAAAGATGTCGCTATAATTTTGCTTAAAATTTTCACGATTAAATTTCAATAAATTCTACGCTGACAATTTCATATTCTTTCTCACCTGCTGGCAGACGAACCTTCGCAATATCCCCTTCTTCTTTGCCGATAAGTGCTCTGGCAAGAGGAGATTGGTATGATATCAAACCTTTTTCAGCATTTGTCTCGTCGTCACCTACAATTGAAAATACTCTCTCATTTCCTGTATCAAGATCTGACACCTTTACAGTTGCTCCGAAAACGACCTTTGAACCACTTAACTTAGAGATGTCGATAACCTGAGCCGTGGCTAACTTGGCTTCTAGATCTCGAAGCTTTGCTTCCATCATGCCCTGTGCTTCTTTAGCAGCGTCATATTCGGCGTTTTCCGACAAATCACCGTGCTCTCTAGCTATTTCGATTAACTTAGTTATTCTCGGTCTTTCGATAGTTTTAAGCCGATGGACTTCCTCGGTAATAAAATTATGACTTTTTACTGTCATTGGTGATTTCATGTGTCGTAACCCAATATATAGATTTTAAATACTTAAATGGAACTGTTCAATATACTCCTGAATGGTTTTAACACCAAGCGGACCTGATTGATACTCTCTAAGTATTGAAGAAACTGCAAATTCAGCGGCTGAAATAGTCGTAAATAGCGGAACTCTCATCTGGACCGCGGTACTTCGGATGGTTCTAGAATCCAATAATGGGCCGCTACCTTCCGGAGTATTAATTACGAGTGCAATATCTGAAGACTTCAAAGCATCTACGACGTGCGGAGAACCTTCTCTTACTTTATTAATTTCTTCAACCGAAATGCCATTTGCAGACAATATCGCCGCGGTACCTTTCGTCGCTACGATAACAAAACCCAACTCACGCAATTGCTTTGCTAGCTCTAGCCCCTTAGGCTTATCTTCTTCCTTCAGACTGAAAAATACCTTCCCACTTTTTGGTAAGGCTTGACTGCATGCTTTCTGAGCTCTGGTAAAACCTCCGGCTGTAGTAACGTCGATTCCCATAACTTCACCAGTTGATCTCATCTCTGGCCCTAGAATCGCATCAACACCTGGAAACTTAATAAAAGGAAATACCGATTCCTTCACTGCCACATACGGAATGATTTTATTAATCCGCGCATAGTCTTCAAACGCTAGAACTGGCCCGTATTTTCCAGAGTCAGAAATTGATTTTAGGCTTTCACCAGCCATCACACAGGCCCCAACTTTTGCCCACGGCACGCCTACTACCTTAGAAATAAACGGCACACTTCTAGATGCTCGAGGATTAACTTCAAGGACATATATTCCATCCTTCCTTACTGCGTACTGCACATTCATAAGACCAGAAACTCCACACGACTTTAATAATTTCTTTGTGGTTTCTTCGATCTCATTTATAACTTCATCAGATAACGTTTGAGTAGGAAGCATAAAAGAGCTATCACCGGAGTGTATTCCTGCTCGCTCTATATGTTCGACTATTCCACAGACAATGGGTTTATTCCCATCATAAATAGCATCAACGTCTACTTCGATTGCATCATCTAAGAACCGATCCAACAACACGGGCCTGTCAAAGGAGACTTCAACAGATTCTTCGATATACTTTCTCAATTCTTCAGAATCATGGATTACCGCCATCGCTCGGCCACCCAATACGTACGATGGTCTAACCATCAGTGGATAGCCGACTCGCTCGGCCACGACCAATGCTTCATCTATATTAACAGCCGTACCGCTTTCAGCTTGAAGTATGTTCAATTCTGTTAAAAGCGCACTAAACTGTTTTCGATCTTCCGTTAACTCAATTGATTTCGGTGATGTTCCAATTATCGGCACTCCTGCTGCTTCCAATTCGAGAGATAGTCTCAATGGAGTTTGTCCTCCGTACTGGACAATTACACCAAAAGGCTTTTCTAAATTGACAATTTCTAAAACGTCTTCGAGCGTCAAAGGTTCAAAATATAAACGATCGCTGGTATCATAATCCGTTGAAACCGTTTCAGGGTTACAATTTATCATGATAGTCTCGAAACCAGATTCCCTTAACGCCATTGATGCGTGAACACAGCAATAATCAAATTCTAGCCCCTGTCCAATTCTATTCGGTCCACCACCAAGAATGATAATTTTCTTTTTATCGGTAGGAATTGCGTCCGTACCTTCTTCATAAGTAGAATAGAAATATGGTGTTGAGGAGGAGAACTCAGCAGCACACGTATCAACCGTCTTAAAGCTCGGACGTAAATTTAACGACCATCTACGATTCCGAATATCGCTTTCGCTTACATTCAAAAGGACCGAAAGTCTTTTATCGGAAAAACCAATTGATTTATAATATATTAAATCTTCCTTAGATATATTGTCGAAAGTTTGTTCTCGAATATTACTTTCGACTGTGTAAATTTCTTCGATTTGATCCAGAAACCAAGGATCAAAGTTTGTGATGCGTTCAATTTCAGAACGTGGAACACCTAGTTCAATTGCCCGACACATCAAGAACAGTCTGGAATCACTCGGCGACGAAATTAATTTTGTAATTTCATCGACTGAAGTGAACTTCTCTTCTTTTCCACCAAACAATCCATATCTGTCGGTTTCTAACGAGCGAATGGCTTTCTGAAGAGCCTCTTTAAAATTTCTGCCCATTGCCATTGCTTCACCAACAGACTTCATCTGAGTACCTAAGGTATTGTCGGCCGAAGGAAATTTTTCGAAAGTGAATCTTGGGATTTTAACAACGACGTAATCAATGCTCGGTTCGAAACAAGCAGGTGTCATTTTTGTGATATCGTTAGGCAATTCATCAAGACTGTAACCAACTGCTACTTTCGCCGCAATTTTTGCTATTGGAAATCCCGTCGCTTTAGATGCTAACGCCGAACTTCTAGAAACTCGTGGGTTCATTTCGATAACGATCTGTCTTCCAGACTTGGGATCTATCGCAAACTGAACATTTGATCCCCCTGTTTCAACTCCAATTGCCTTCATTAGCCTAAGAGACTTGTCTCTTAGCTCCTGATATTCTTTGTCAGTCAAAGTTTGAATTGGCGCAACTGTTATCGAATCTCCCGTATGGACACCCATTGGATCAACATTTTCGATGCCACAAATGATTACAGAATTATCGTAAGCATCACGCATTACTTCTAGTTCAAGTTCCTTCCAGCCAATTAATGACTCTTCCAAAAGCAATTCGTGATTTGGACTAGCATCGAAACCTCTGAACAACATTTCATCGAATTGATCTTCGGAATGAACAGTTCCACCTCCACTGCCACCAAGAGTCCTAGATGGTCTAATAATAAATGGGTACCCTAAATCCGCCACTGCTTTTTTAGCTTCTTCTACTGAAGTTACAACGTAACTTTTCGCATTAGAGAGACCAACACTTTCAGAAACTTTCTTGAACGCATCTCTGTCTTCGGCTTTTTTGATCGCTTCAGTATTGGCGCCAATAAGTTGCACACCGTATTTTTCAAATACTCCTAGCTCTTGTAGTTCTAAGGTCACATTTAACGCGGTTTGGCCCCCGATTGTCGGCAAGACAGCATCAGGCTTTTCACGTATAATAATTTGCTCGATAAATTCGGGCGTAATCGGTTCGATGTATGTTCGATCAGCCAAATTTTGGTCGGTCATTATTGTCGCAGGATTCGAGTTAACAAGTATGACTTTATAACCCTCCTCCTTCAATGCCTTGATTGCTTGTGAACCAGAATAATCAAATTCGCAAGCCTGTCCAATAACAATTGGGCCAGAGCCAATTAATAGGATCGTCGAAATGTCTGTTCTCTTAGGCATATATTACTTCCAAAAATTTTGTACTTTAGTAAAAAACTCTTCAAACAAATAATTTGAATCATGAGGACCTGGCGAACATTCAGGATGATATTGCACCGAAAATGCGCTTAAATCTGGTATTTCAATTCCCTCAATCGTTTCGTCGTTTAAATTCAAATGCGAAACTGTAACGCCACTAGGAATCGAATCTTCCCTTGTCGCAAAACCATGATTTTGTACTGATATTTCAACTTTACCAGACTTCATGTTCTTAACTGGGTGATTGGCTCCGCGATGACCAAATTTCAATTTATAGGTTGGGGCTCCCACCGCTAAACCTAAAATTTGATGTCCTAAACAAATTCCAAATGTTGGGTACTTCCCAAGTAAGTCTTTCGTAGTTTGAATTCCGTATGAAACTGCAGCCGGGTCACCAGGTCCATTTGAGAGGAACAATCCTTGTGGATTAAGTTTTATGATTTCTTCCGCAGTTGTTTTAGCCGGAACCACTGTCACTTTGAAACCTGATTGGGTTAACAATCTTAGGATATTTTTTTTAATCCCAAAATCAATCGCAACAACATGAGGCCGATCCGTCAATTCACTTTTAGTGTAATTTAAATAAGAACCTTCATTCTTCGTAGGTCCATTAACTTTTGAAAAATCCCATGCTCCATCTGTCCATTCATATTTACTAGCAGAACTAACCTTAGGTACGAGGTCTTGCCCTTCCATCGAAGGAATCTTCCTAGCTCTTTCAATCAATTGTTCAACTTCAGATTTCGAAATTTCACCTTCTTTCGCGAAGATAATACCCATCTGTGAACCATTATTCCGAAGATGCAAAACCAGTGCTCTGGTGTCAATTCCGGAAATTGCAACGACTCCATTTTTCGCTAAATAATTAGGTAATGAATCAGTAGCTCTAAAGTTCGAGGGTGATTTGCACATTTCTCTAACAATCAAACCAGAAACGTGTACTTTCCCAGATTCCGTATCATTTTCATTAACTCCCACATTACCAATATGCGGATAAGTAAAAGTGATCATCTGCCCTGAGTATGATGGATCAGTTAGAATTTCTTGGTAACCACTCATCGAAGTATTAAAAACAACTTCTCCAAACGTTTCGCCCAAAGCACCCGCAGATTTCCCGTAAAAGACACGCCCGTCTGCAAGCACCAAGATAGCATTTTCTGAATTTTTCATTGAAAGATTAGTCCTTAGAAATAAATTTCACTTCACCCGAAATCATTGTTAAATAAGCTGCTCCGACAAACTCCCGATCCACAAACGGAGTATTGAAACTCTTTGAACGATTATTACTTTTACTGATTACTGTTTTCAAATTTTGATCGAGCACCGTGATACTTGCATCCGAACCTTTTTTAAGACTTTTCGGTGATCGATCAAGAGAAGCCCACGCACTGCTAGTCAAACTTTCAATCATTCTAACAAGCGGTATTTTACCTTGCTGCACCAAATCAAATAGTAAAGGAACCGTCGTTTGCAATCCAATAATGCCAAAAGACGCTCTATCGAATTCCAAATTTTTTGAGTCAAGCTCGTGAGGCGCATGATCACTTGCCACACAGTCGATTGTGCCATCATTTAGACCATCAATTAACGCTGTAATATCTTCTTGAGTTCTCAACGGCATGCTCATTTTATGCATCGTATCAAAACCCTGGACTGCATTTTCATCAAGGTAGATATGATGTGGTGCGACTTCTGCCGTAACCTTAATACCATCATTTTTTGCTCTTCGAATTAGTTCGACACCTCTCGCAGTACTTACGTGGCAAAAATGAACTCGACCACCAGTCAATCTTGAAAGCTCGATATCTCGTGCAATCATTACATTTTCTGCAGCATCTGGCATTCCTTTAAGGCCCATCTGCAAACTCAAAAGTGATTCGTTCATTGCAAATCCATCTGAGAGATTTAGATCTTCTTCATGAACAGTTAAGACAGCACCTAGCATTGAACAATATTCAAGCGCTCGTCTCATGATTTGCGCGTTCATCACGGGTCTGCCATCATCAGAAAACGCAACGCAACCCGCCTCAACTAATTCACCGAATGGTGCCAGCGCATCCCCCTTACTCCCTTTAGTAATGGCGCCTATTGGATGCACCCTGCATGCAGACCTCATACCTTCTTGAACGATGAATTCAGTTATCGCAGCTTCATCATTAATCGGTTTTGTATTTGGCATACAACAGACATCAGTAAATCCACCTGCTACAGCGGCATCGGCGCCGGTAGCAATAGTTTCTTTCCATTCTTGCCCCGGTTCACGTAAATGAATGTGAATATCGACTAAACCTGGTGTAACTATTTTGTTGGTGCAATCGATGGATTCAAAGTCACCTTCGAGCTGTAATTGATTAATATCAGCGATTTCTGCGATTTTGCCATTCTCAATCAGGACATCTTTAAGTCCATCGAGACCGGAACTTGTGTCTATCAGTCGACCGTTTTTTAATAGTGTTCTCAAAATTCCTCCATCGTCAAATCTTCAGACTTTTCCTTCGACGCTAATAGATACAAGATAGACATTCTAACAGCGACCCCATTTTCTACTTGTTTCAGAATCATCGATCGCGGGCCATCAGCAACTTCAGATGTAATTTCAGTTCCTCGTATTATGGGTCCTGGTGCAAGAACAATTGCATTTGGGCAATATTTAGCTAAGGTCCCCTCAGAAACAATGTACATCGAAGAGTATTCATCCAAATTAGGAATGTAAAAATCTTTTAAATATTCATGCTTCATCCTTAACGACATCACTACATCACTTCCAGGAAGACCTTCTTTCATTGTGTGGAAGACCTTAACTCCCCAACTCTCAAATTCTTTTCTAGCTATAGTGGGTGGCGCAATAATTCGAACCTCATTACCTAAGATTCTGTGCATTATAATATTTGACCTTGCAACCCTACTCCTAAGAACATCGCCAACCATTGTTATCGTTAGATTTTCAAGCCCCCCGAAATTTTGTTGCAGCGTTAACGCATCAAGAAGAGCTTGTGTTGGATGTTCGTGCAAACCATCGCCTGCATTTACAATCGGAACACCAGGCACCATTTTCTTCAGCAGCTCGCAACTTCCACTAAATGAATGTCGAAGGACTATCGTATCTGGTGACATTGATCGAATATTAAGAGCTGTATCAACGAGTGTCTCACCCTTGGTTGTACTACTGGAACTACCAGATATATTTATCACATCGGCACTAAGTCTTTTTCCAGCTATTTCAAAACTTGTTCGAGTACGTGTTGAAGGTTCTAAAAATAGATTCACTATCGTGCGGCCACGAAGTGCGGGAACCTTTTTAACGCTACGTGAATTAATTTCGACAAACTCTTGAGCTACCCCAACCAAAGAAACTATTTGATCCTTGGTTAGGCCACTTATTCCGACTAAATGTTCTAACTTTATGGCCATATTTTCTAGCTTTTTGCTTTTTTATCTCTAACGTAAATTGAATCTTCACCATCTTTTTCAGTTAGACATACTTCAACCAATTGCACCCTAGATGTTGGTAAACTTTTACCAACATAATCAGCACTAATCGGCAATTCACGGTGACCACGGTCGACCAGGACTGCAAGTTGCACAGAGATCGGTCTACCAAAATCGATAATCGCATCAAGAGCTGCCCTGATTGTTCGACCAGTAAACAAAACATCATCGACTAAAATTATATTATACTTATTGACGTTAAAGGGCAGATCAGTTCCTCTGACCAAAGGCTGCTCCGAATTATGAGAAAGATCATCCCGATACAAAGTGATATCAACGACACCGACTGGCACTTCGATATTTTCTAATTCTTTAATCGTATCTGAAATTCTTTTTGCTACGAATTCACCCCGAGTCCGAATACCGACAATGGCGACTTTGCTTGCCCCTCGATTGTGCTCCAGAATTTCGTGAGAAATTCTGGTAATTGACCTTCGGATCTGTTCCTGATCAAGCACCTTCTTCCAACTTGATCGATCTACGCTCTTTTCTGAAAAATCTTCTGGTAACTTAGACATTATTGACTCTAAACATAATTTGGAATGTTAATAAGTAAGATATATTAATCGGGATTAAACCATCTCGAAATAATATCGCTTGGGGAAATAAATAGATCTTTGAAAAATTATTGCATGACGACATAAAGTCCGTCATTAGGGCGCGAGAGAATCTCGCAAATTGGTTTGAAATCATCATATCTTCCTTCAGAGCCTCACAGGACTCTATTAAAGGTCTATAAAAATCGATATTTAAACTTAGATTGTTAAATATTGAACGGCCTTGTCATACAATCTCGTTATTAATAAATCAAGGCAGATGTGCTCTAAAAATTCACCAGTTTTAGTGAAAAGTAAAATTTAATTTTTGTTAAAAAGTGCTCATCTGAAAATCAGCTTAATTCTACATAAATATTTGGCTTTAAAATCGCTTTAGAACAATTTCAGCTTAGCGCTACCCAAAAAGACTACGATTCCTTATTAAAAGCGACTATTTATATAGTGTATCTTTTAAATCAAAGCCGCGAGGTGAGTTGATAGATTGCTAGCTATAATGCAGCTGTGCAATCATTTGGTATTTTGATGAAGAACTCTAATTGCCTCATAACTATTTGAAATCCTGGCCCAATCAATCGCCGTTCTCCCAGATTCATCCTTCTGAGAAAAGTCAGCGCCATTTTTAATAGCCCAGTCAAGTCCCGATGCGCAATTCAACCTACTTAACCAGTGGGTAATATTGCTACCCTTTGAATCACTAAAATTTATATTGGAATTAGATTTCAATGCGTTTTTTAGACCTTCGACGTCACAAGCTTTAGCTGCGGAAATTAATTCACTATCGGGAATTCTCTCCGAGAGGTCTCTGTCAATTGACCGGAAATTTGAGTTATAAATTTTTCGATACTTTGCGATCCTTTTTTTCATGCTAACCTCATCTTTTATAAGTGAGTTTATATTCTCAATATTGGACGCACGATTGACAGATGCAATGACATCAGAATTAGTAAGGAGCTCGCTTCCTACTTGATATAGAAATATTAAACAGACGCATCCCGCTCCGACTTTCGCGATACTTCGTAAACGATCATGTAAACGTGAAAGCAAATCGACATTAACTTTTTGTTGTTTGGAACTCCCTGGAGTAGAATTTCGTGCACAGTCAACACCTTCGTATATTAATCCACTTTCTCGTTGCCGATTCATCCCCCATTGAGTCTTCAGATAGAGGTATGCACTATTAACTTCACCATTTTTTTGAATGGTTGAGATATCGACCTTTGGCGCTTGTTGTTTGGCAGTTAACTCACTGACCTTTGCTCGATATTTTCGCTCGAGGTCCTCGAGATCACCTTTAATGGGGTTACCTAGAAGCTGACAGTATATTTCTTCGAGATTTTTCACTTAGTTATAAAATTATTTGATTTACAAAGATTATTCTTAAATCTTTGTAAATGGACCTAACTAACAAATACATCTGGTTTATTACTACTTGATAACTATCGTAAATTTTAGCGACTAGCTTAACCAATATATGAGAACAATATATTGCCACCTCTCCGTTAAGCGACTGTTTTTAATGCTAAAAATCGGCGACTTCTCAGATAACTACAAATTTACAAGAGGGGTAGTGAATTCAATACGTTAGTAAATACTTGGCGTAATCTGAAATTTTCTCCGACTAATTGTAAGAGACTTGAGAACAAAATAAACTGGTTATACAGGACTATAGGCATTAGAAACACGTAAGAATCCTTACTGGATGCAACGATTTGAACTTTTAAATTAATAACTTAGAGAACGTAAGTAGTAAAAATTATGAAAATTTTAGGCTTAATCTCACTTGGAATGTTTATCTTCCTAGCATCCTGCAAACAAGAACCAGTCTACCATATTAAAGAACCATTTGGTGAGATTACAACGAGCTCTGTCGAGGAGTACGAGGATACTACCGGTGACTTTATGATCATACCCAAAAAATTTCTCAATAAAGATAAATTGAAAGAAAGAGAACGTCGAAACGAGGCTATTCATAAGAAACTTAAAGAAGCCCGCAAATTTGACCCAAGCGCACGTTAAGGTAGCTGCCCACGCAAATTAATAGACGACGAACCTTCGTGCAATCAATTTAAACTCAGATCAATCTCAGGCGAAGACAATTTAACTAATTTTTTCAACAAGACGCTATTCATTTCTATGCGCAAAGCTATTTTCTGCAAGCGTCCCAGTTAATGACTTTAAAAAAACTACAATTTTATTTGTATCTTCGTCGCTCAACTCCCTTCCAAGCTGATAGCTCGCCATAATCTTAACTGCCTCAGGGAGAGTTTTAATACTTCCATCATGAAAATATGGTCCAGTTTTTTCAACGTTTCGGAGCGAAGGGACTTTGAAAAAATATTTGTCGGCCTCGACTTTAGTAGCTTCAAATCTTCCTAAATCTTCTGTAGGGTATGGTTTCACTAAACCTAGTTTCTGGTACATTCCTCCTCCTACCCCTACTCCATTGTGACAGGTGATACATCCTGTCGTAGAAAAAAGTACCATTCCTTCCTTCTCTTCGGTAGACAACGCGTCCTCATTACCCTTTAGATAATCGTCAAATCTTGAAGGCGTCACAAGAATTCTTTCAAAGTTTCCAATCGCAATACCAATATTTTTATAGGTGATAGGATCCTTTTCATTCGGAAAAGCTTTATAAAATAGCGAGACGTATTCTGGTCGGGCAGAAATACGATCGATGACATGCGCATCAGACTGCATTGCCATTTCTTTAGGATTCAGGATTGGGCCAAGCGCTTGTTCTTCGACATCCTTGGCTCGCCCATCCCAAAATTGAGAAATATGTAACGCTGCGTTAAATGAAGAAGGTGAATTTCTATCTCCACGCTGTCCGTTAG
This sequence comes from uncultured Bdellovibrionales bacterium, assembly GCA_964472005.1. Classification (GTDB taxonomy): domain Bacteria; phylum Bdellovibrionota_C; class UBA2361; order SZUA-149; family DAOLCO01; genus CAYYIQ01. The sequence continues at coordinate 20,453 of CAYYIQ010000027.1, forward strand.
TTCCTGGAGATTTAGCTTCATTATCGACTCCGTATGAATCAATTCGATGGCAACTATTACACGAGATATCTCTACTCGTTGAAAGGTCGGTCTCAAAATACAATTTCTTCCCCAAATTTAAGACATCTTGTGATGGGACCTCTCCATCAACAAACATGTTATCAGGAAGCGGTTTAAATACCCCGGCGAATGCACGCGCATTTGGTTGAGCTTGAGCGACGCTAACGAATAAAGTTGATACAGCTAAGAGAAGGAATTTGATAGAATTAAACATAAGAAACTTTAACTTTAAGTTAACAAAAATATGCTCGTTGAAGCCTGACTATAATATGCTATGCACCGATAAAACTCGAACCACGCGAGCTGTTTAACATTATCACCAAACGCTAGAATTTTAAACATCGATAAATATCCCCCTCTACAAACATAAATTTTAAACTCATAAATCTAGTTGAGAATCAAATTGGATTTTATAGAAATCCATGCAGAAACGAGATAAAGCAAACAATATAGTAGGTAATTAGGGCATTAGCGCGTATCAAAATCAAGTAAATTGGTAGGTTTAGATATAACGCGAATAGCGATATAAACCCGAACCCGATAACAGAAAGACTAAAGACAGAAGAAAATATAACGTTAAACAGCAAAGTGAAAATGGAAAAACTGCCAAACCAATAATACTGAATCGGCGAAATAAAGATAAAAGCAAACAAATTTGGCGTAATAAACTTTATAAAGTTTACAGTCGAAAATATGTTTTCCTTCTTTTCTTGAACTTTGAAAAGACTTTCATCATTATTTCTTTCACGTAAGTCAATTAAATATAACCCGAAGAATATTCCACTCAAGGCAGCAAATGTAAGTTGAACACTAGCTAATGCAATGCTGAGTGGCCATAGGACTTCGATCGCAATTAGACTAAGTAAAATTAAACGACCTCTTGAAATACTACGATCAATTAAAAGCAAAAATAGGAGAATCAAAAAGGTAATTAGCGCGCGCCAAATAGGTAGACCGCTATCTATATTAAAAACGAATAACAGAATTAGAAAAGTCGATAGAATTGTCTGAAGTTTTATTATTGGGATAATTTTATAGACCGAAGGCAATGCGCTTAAAAGCAACTGAGAGATCAGCTTCAACAAATAGATAAGTACTCCCAAATGGAAACCTGAAATTACAAGAAGATGATATAATCCCGTTTCTTTAAATAAATCCCTTGTCCATCCAGGAATCTGCTTACTCTGCCCCAGTACTGTCCCCATCAAAATAGACAACCCAAGTTTAACCCCTTCGTCAACTTCAACAGATTGAATTTTGAGTAAAGCTCCTATCATCCCGTCCTCCGACTTGACCTGAATTGGAAATTCATCAGTTGACTCCACGGGATTAACGCAACGACATGGAGGGGATGGATCATTTTCCGTGAAAAGATTGATTGTAGAGACAATATCTTTAGCAAATAGATCCGCGTATTCAGCAAGCTCGTAACTCGGACGAAAATTAAAATTCCCCTCGGTAATCTGACATTCGAATTTAGAAACGCAGGAATCAGGAAACTCACTCCACAGCGCACGTTCGGTAAAGACAAGCCTGACTTTTT
>CAYYIQ010000028.1:0-21879 GCA_964472005.1 uncultured Bdellovibrionales bacterium
TTGGAGAGTATCAAATAACTTTTCTTGGAAATTCAGTAATACTGCTAAGATCTTTCAATATGCTGACTATTTATTGAACACCGATGACACTGATCAATCTATCATTGTTGCGAAAGCAGGAATTGAAGCTTCACTGACTTCGGCTTTAGCTTTAGTCCTATCGGTTGAAGACAGGTATAATAGCCTCCCCGCGGAAGGTCGGCAAAAAAATGACGTACTTGTTAGTTCCGCACTAAAAGTTTCCTTTTAATACCAAAAGTTAAAAAACATGTATCAATACTGTCCTATGTATGAAATCACGAAAGAATTTCAAGCATGGGGCAGTTTAATTTCGACGTTGCGCCCCCTCTAAACTGAGTGGCTTCAATAAAAATTGAGATTAAGTATTCCACACGAGTATAAAATTTGGTCGACATCTCAATCGAACAGAACTCATTTTTTCCATAAACGTTTTAATATTTCTTAAAATAACAACTTGGCATCGGTCTCGTTGTGATGGGAAAGGTTAAAAAACAAATATAATTTATATATGACGCCTTAGAGGAAAGAGATGGGATTTCCTTAAGAGGACAGTAAAATATAGGATTAATGCAAACAAAAGTTGTCTCATCGGACCTAGGATACCCGCAGGTAACTCTACAAATCTCAACGGCTCCGGAATCAGCACCAAGAAGAATGTCGCAAAAAACACTCCCCAAAACGATCCTGGTTGACCAACTATAATAATAGTCAACACAAAAACCATTTCTGCTAATGAAAATGAACTTGGATCAATATAATTTAGATAATATGCAAAAAACATTCCGGCAGTACCAGCCAAACAAGAGGAAATAACAAAAGCAAGTGTTTTAACTTGCAGAACATTAACCCCCAAAGCTCCAGTGGCATAAATATTTTCCGATTGCATAATTAAGCCTCGACCAAAGCTAGACAATCTAAAGATAAATATAAAACACAATACGACTAGGGCGAAAGACCACACCACGATCATAAAATTAATGTTACTTGCCATGTCAAAACCAAAAACAGTAGGACGAGGAATTCCAGGTATTCCCAATACTCCACGAGTTAAACTTTTCCAGTTAATCAATAGCGCCGAAACCACAAAACTGAATGCAAGCGTTCCAATCGCAAAGTAATCATCAGATAACCTCATTGCGATACCGGCAACTAAAATAGAAAAAAAAGCAGAAGCAATTATAGTGACTAAGAAACTTTCAAAAAAATTAAATCCATAGTCGGTAGCGCAAATCGCTGTAGCGTACGCACCGATGGCGTATGCTGCCACATGCGCTAGGTTAAAAAGTTTACCCATGCCAAAGCTGATATTTAACCCTTGCGCAAGAATCATATAGATTCCACAAAGAATAGCTAAATGAATAATATAGTCCATTGAAGTTCCTAGATTATCTCATGATCTTTTCACAATTTAAATTGAACGACTACTTCTATTGAAGATACCTTTAGGGAACACTAATAGAACCACTAAGATAATCACAAACGACACTGCGTCTTTATATCCTGCAGGAATACTAAATTCTCCGAATTCTAAGCCTACGACAAGGTTTTCAAACAAACCAAGTAAATAAGAACCAATAACCGTTCCCCATAAATTGCCTAAACCACCCAAAACCATTGCAGCAAAACATTTAATAGTAAATGAACTTCCCATAGTCGGTGAAAGATTTGTCTCAAAACCAAGCATTATACCTGAATATGCTGCGAGGATAATCCCGATAGTAAAGACTGTATAAGTAATATTTTTTCTACTGATTCCTAAACTTTGCGCAGAATAAGGATTTTCCGAAAGCGCTCTAATAATTCGTCCATACGAGGTCGACTGGATGACATAGGCAATCAAGCTTAGAAAAAATAGAGCGCTGCATATTATAATTATCTGAGTTTTTGTTATAAAAATTCCGTAGTACTCATAGCTATCAAATCCAAAAGTACTGGGATAACTTTTTACGTTAACCCCAAACCACATGGAAACAATTGCTTCGAGAATATGCGAGAGTGCTATGGTAGTAACGAGAGTGAGAATTAGTTCATACTTGCTAAAAGGTCGAACAAACAAATTAAAAACTAACATGCTAAATCCGGTAACAACAACCAAAGTACAAAAAATTGCAATCCAAAAAGGATATTCTTGCGAAACTAAAAAAAAATACAAAAGGTAAGCACCGAACATCATCATATGCCCATGAGCAAAATTTAGAATTTTTAGTAATCCATAGGTTAAGGATAATCCCGCACTCATCAGGGCATATAAACTTCCTGAAATTAATGCATTTACGAGCAATTGGGGTAGAATCTCAATCATAATTAATCATTCTTCTATTCCTTACTACCAAAATAGATTTCCTGAAGCCGAGAATCGCCACGCACTTCTCCGATAGGTCCTTCAATCACAACCTTACCCATGTCTAAGACTACGACCCGATCACAAAAATCCTGCATGAAGTTGATATCGTGTTCAATTAAAAGGACGATGGCTTCAGAGGGAATTAGATTTTTTAATGCTTTGAGGATTTGGCTTTTCATCTTAGGAGAAACACCTGCGGTAGGTTCGTCTAGAAGAAATAGTTTAGCACCAAACGCTATTAATCGAATTATTTCTAATAGTCTCAACTGCCCGCCTGAAAGAGATCCAGCCTTATCATTAATTTTATCTTCGAGACCAATTTGACTTAAGTAGTACTCGACCTTTGGTCGAAATTTGCGGCGTGAACGAAAAAGCTTCTCCAGAAAGCTTGTATTTTTCGACTCCAATGCAATTAGAATATTCTCTTCGACAGTCATCTCGCGGAAGATTCCGAAATTTTGAAAAAGCCTTCCAAAACCGAGATTTGCCCTTGATGAAGGTGAATATTTTAGGACCTCCGTTTCACCAAATGAGATCTTTCCCGTAGAGGGAGAATTAAAACCAGAAAGACAGTTAAACAACGTTGTCTTACCACTCCCGTTTGGCCCGATAATCCCTACCCGATCTCCCGAACGAGCTTTAAGACTCAAACCGTCCAGTATTATTTGTTCACCAATAGAATAGTAAATATTATCGATTTCTAGCATTCTATTCAATTAGTTTATTTATCTTAAAGACGCAAGAATGACTGCAATATGTAGAGGAAGGAAAATGAACCGGCTATGATCGCAACCTTTAAAGACCGAAAGTTCATTAAGATAGAGGTTTAAGCAAAAATATAATCTAAGTTTTGTACTAGCCGATTGAAGGTGACTTTTATGCCTCCTCTAAACTACTGCTTAAATATGAGCACACTCAGGAGTTGCTTTATCCAGTGGACATATTGCTGGTGAGTGACAACTTACCTACGTTTTTGAACTTTTAAGCAGCCGCAAAATTTCAAGTTCGCCTAGTTCTTCTGCGTAATCGATCGGGCTTTTATTGCTATCATCTTTAATATGCACCGATGCTCCATAATTTAACAGTAACTCAACCATATCTAAATTGCTCCCTAAGACTGCTATAACCAAGGGCGACCGTCCTGACACCCCCTGCTCATTAACAATGCTTTGATCATGATTAAGTAGCGTATATAATACATTTACATTCTGCGTCTTTGCGGCAATACAAACCAATGAATCTTCGAGTGAATCTTTTAAATGAAGATTTGCTCCCTTCTTTAAGAGCTGAAAAACTTTAGTCTCCTCACCTGCTTTAACCGCATCTATCAGGCTTTTGTTAGTTGTCTCAATTTCTAACTTTGAAGAACTCTCAAATCCTCCGCTGACTGCAAGGAAAGCAACAATAGTGCATAAAGACATAAAACTGCAGACAAAAATTAACGCCGATTTCTTAATTTTTAATTTCTTCTTAACTTCTCTTTTTCGATTAAGAACACCGGAGTTAACCAAGAGATCATTAATAATGTCGCGCGCAGAATCATATCTATCACCCGGATTGAGCGATAGCATTTTTGCAACTATGCGATCAATCCATTCTGGAACTTCTGGGCGATACGTTCTAATATCTGGCAATTTTTGCTGAGCCCTCATTAACACCAGTGGACTACTGCCTAATTCTTCGTAAGGTTTCCGTCCAGTAAACATTTCGAAAGCTAGCGTGCCCAATGCAAAGACGTCTACGCGATGATCGATCTCATCTCCACGAAGTTGCTCTGGCGCCATATAAGAAGGAGTACCAATAATTTCACCAGTTTGAGTCAAACCAAAATTTTCGCCTAAAACTTTGCTATGCCCAAACCCGTTGAGAGAAACTTCTTCAAGTTTATTTTCTACTAGCCTTAGATTTATATTTTTTGGAGATAGATCACGATGTATTATTCCATGGGAATGAGCTTCATTTAGCGCTAGAGCTATTCGATAGAAAATGTCTATTGCGAGATTTATTTCCAAACCTTTGTTCGCATGAAGACTAAGTATCTCGTCAAGCGAATGACCTTGACGCTGCTCCATCGTGATATAATAGTCGTGACTATCAATTCTCCCGATATCATAAACCCTTCCGATATTCGGATGAGAAAGTCTACGTGCTATCATCAATTCATTCTTAAATCTTGAAAACTCCCTAGCGGTAGTCTTCTTTGAAACATGAAATACTTTTAGTAGAACCTTTTCATCTTCTAGTGATTTATCAAGCACCTCAAATAACGCTTCGTTTTCTGACTGCTCAAGCATTACAACAACCTCATACCGATTGTCGATCAGTTGGCTGTTTTTTTGAGGATCCGATTGGGATGTAGATTCGATTAGTTCCACTTTTAGTTACGGTCTTCCTTTAGATAAAATTTGGCAACCACAAGTAGCTGCATACACCAAATAGAAGCTTATTCATGCACACTAGTAATCGACAAAAACTTGAAAATTATTAACTGCTAGAGACCGGGAGAAAACCATATTAATTTCAACAACTTGCGTGATTTAAAATTACGTTCAATCACTTCTCTCCTTCTACCGATTAAAATAGGATGAACGAGAATGATAAAAAGAATATGTTTTTTAATCGATACGAAGAACTTACTCTGATTGGAAAAGGAGGAATGGGGAACGTTTACAAAGTTAGAGATAGTATCTCGGACAAAATTCTTGCTCTAAAAACCCTAATTCCCAAAGCCGGTAGAAATGCCAAATCAATTGAGAGATTTAAAACTGAATTTGCAAGCATGCAGAATTTAAATCATCCGAATATAATAAAGGCTTTCGATTTCCATGAAGAAGGTGAAGATTATTTTGGTTTTACAATGGAATTAGTTGACAGTTCGGATCTCGGTAATCTAATTTACGAAGGCAATAAATCTTTGGGCATTAACGAAAGCATAAATCTCCTAAAGGAGATAGCAGAAGGACTAGCTGCCGCTCATTCACAGAAAATCATTCATAGAGATCTAAAGCCAGCAAACATTCTTGTTGAGAGCACATCTAACACTCAACAAGATGAAGGAATACTAAAAGCTAAAATTACAGATTTTGGTTTAGCCCAACAAGAATCAGACGGGGAAGATCTAAGCGAAAGTAGTAACCGAATTGGTACTGCCTACTACATGTCGCCGGAACAACATCGTGGCGAGGAAGTCGACTCCCGAACCGATATATATTCATTTGGTATATTAGCTTTTGAACTATTCACCAAACAAAGACCATTTGATGGCAGCACTCCCTTTAAACTATTTCTCGCACACGTATCAGAAAAACTACCCGCAGCAAGAAGTATAAACCAAGAGATCCCTAAATGGATAGAAACAATGATTGAAATTTGCACTGAAAAAAATAGAAATCACCGCTATTCGAATATTACAGAAATCGTTCAATTGATTAATTCAAAAACAAAGAATAAAAAAAAGTCGCTATTTTCATTTTTCAGCTAATCAAGATTAGAACTTATAACGCGATTTAGATTTCAATAGTTTTCAAAAGATTCTCTAAACTTGCGATAGTATCTGCGTCTTTCATCAATTTATCATCTCTAATTCGACTAATCCTTGGGAAACGTAAACTGTATCCACTTTTATGTCGAGCTGATATTTGAATCCCCTCAAAAGCAACTTCGAACACCAGCTCTGGTTTGACATGCACGACAGGCCCAAATTTTCCAATCTTATTTTTCCTAACGAAAGTGTTTATCTTCTTCATTTCCACATCCGTAAGACCCGAATACGCTTTTGCAAGCGGCAATAACTTGCCATCATGACTCCAAATGCCAAAGGTGAAATCCGAAAACAATCCTGCCCGCCGACCATGTCCAGATTGAGCATACATCAAAACAAGATCTAATTTAAATGGATCGAGTTTCCATTTCCACCAATGACCTTTTTTTCGTCCGAATACATAGCTGGATGAAATTTTTTTTAGCATCAGTCCTTCTGCTTTCATTTTTCTCGCAGTACTTCGAATGCTCTTTAACTCTTCCCAAGACTGAAACTCAATCTCACTAGAAAGTTTAAACAAGCTTTCCGTCAGGACGCCTTTTTTAAAAAGACTTTTCAGTTCACACTTTCTTTGTTCTAACCTAGATTCTACCAAATCACTATCGCCAACATGTAAAAGATCATAAGCAATAAATTTAATCGGATTATCAATAATTATCTTTCGCGAAACATTTTTTCGACCCAGACGTTTTTGTAAGACAGAAAACGGGGCCGGTAGTTTTTCAGAATCATTCCAAACTACAATCTCTCCATCTAATATAAAATTTTCGTTCTTGATGTCCGCAAGGACATCTACCAATTCCGGAAAACTATGGTTTATAACTTCTTCACCCCTTGACCATATCGTAACTCCTTCTGCCGTTTTAACGATTTGAGCACGAATACCGTCCCACTTCCATTCAACCGACCAATCGCACTCTTCACCCAACTGGTTAACTTCAACATCCAATGGAGAGGCTAAACTAAATGGCTTGGGTAGGAGTGTCTTACCGTCGAGCTCCGGTGTAATTAACGCTATCAAAGATTCTTCCGAGGGAATCCATGCACCAACAGCTCTAGTCGCAATCAACTCTTCTGGTAGGTTTTGCCAACGCGACATTGCTTTCAGAACTAACCTTTTACTTGCTCCGACACGCAATCCGCCCGTTAACATCTTATTTATTAGGAGTAGTTCGTTACCTTGCGTGCGGTTCCATATTTCAATAATTTTTTGCTTTCGCACAGATTCCTCCATACCATGCAACGGTCTGAGGTAGTTGTTAACGACATCGCAAATACTAAGGTTAAGGGTGCCACATTGTCCCGGAGGAACAAGAAGTGACACAGTTTCTGCTAAATCACCTACGAACTCATAACTTTCTTCCATCAACCATGGCACAACCCCAGAAATTTCAGAAACCCATGCGCGCAATTCTTTCGGGGATGCAATTCTAGGAATTCTTTCTCCAAATAAAAACTTTAATGCGATCGAAATATTTTGAAACGTCTCTGAATTAAAATATCTCACCAAAGCTTCAATTTTTTCGTTGCTCTTAGTAGTGCTATCCAATTCTTCAAACAACAAGGTAAATTTTCTCACGTGACGCCCTCGTCCTTCTCATCCTCAACCCCAAAACGCGTTTCGATCGTTGTTGAGTCCAACCCTTGCTCTTTGGCATATCGAGAACAAACTTCCGTAAATCCGTGAGTAAAAATTACTTTTTCAGCCCTTGATTCGACTATAGACTTTTGCAGACCTGCCCAATCAACGTGGTCAGAGATAACAAAACCTCGATCGACTCCCCGCCGACGCTTTAGTCCCCGAATACTAACCCAACCGGATACCTGTGCTTCGCTAACGTTGCCCAAAGACTTAATTAGCTTTGAATTCGCAAGCCCGTTTGGAACGATAATTAATCCAGAATGTCGAATTTCATCAGCTCTCTGATCTCCAATAATTTCATAATTCGGAAATTTAACAGACAATTTTTCATACTCTTCAACATACGGCTTTAATGATCGATGAATAAAAACTGTTTCTCCAACATCGGCTAACATCGATAATATCCGCTGGCTTTTGCCAAGGGGATAGGCATATACGACAGACACAATATTATTTTCTTTATTCTTCTTCCACCAAGTAACCAATTTTTCATATTCTCGCCCAAAGTTAGACCAATTGAAGACCGGCATGCCAAAAGTACATTCCGTGATTAAAGTATCACACTGAACAGGCTCAAACGCCGTACAACTTTTGTCCTTTTCAAGTTTATAGTCGCCTGTAATCACCAATTTTTTTCCTCGAAACTCCAATAGAATTTGCGAACTTCCAATAATATGACCAGCAGGATGGAAACTGATCGTCACACCATTGATATTAATTTTTTTTGCATAAGGCAGACCTTCGATTTTTTGATCTTTACCTACTCGAATACCGAGCACGCCCTTCGATTCTTCCGAACATAAATACGAACCACACCCAAAAGATATGTGATCTCGGTGAGCATGGGTATTTATTGAATTTTCTACACTTGACCATGGATCGATATGTAAATTTGCTTGCGGACAATAAAGCCCCTGAGGACTTAATGAAATAAAGTCTTTTTCTATTTCTTTAAGCGAATGGTTTAACATTCCCCAAGCATACCACTCGGATCAATAGTTTTAAATATTTTTTCCCTACCAAACAGTCGAGACATGATCAGCATTATGTGTAGTCCGGCTTTTGCGTTTAGTTAAAGCTTTAATTAATTAGGTAAAAAACTTTTGGGAAGCTGGAGCTTTAAGAAGGGTATAAAAAGAGACTCAATCAAAATAGGAAATAAATACCAACGAGTTGTCTGAATCCCTTCAGTTAACGATCAAAACTCCTTACGGATGTTTTGATCGTTAATATAAATTAAATTCTATTTCTTATTACCGATTGGATTACTAACTGGGAGTTCGCCCGCAACTTTTTCCGCTTCAGCAGAACAAACTGGATGCCCCCATCCACCTTTACTAACAGAGTTAGTGATATCATTTACGATATTGTCATCCGATGTTGCACTAACACCCTTAGGCACAAAATCTAGTCCTAATGCATCTCTTAACTTCCATGCGATATTATGATCCGCGCATGAGCTATCTCCACTGACACCAATTGCTCCGACTAACTTCCCCTCACTATCGTATAGTGCTAATCCTCCACCGAATACGTTAACCCCTCCGATTTTCTCGCCAACCATCGGATCATCTGCCAATCCGATATCTTCAGAATCTCCACCATATGCGACACTAACGTCGACTGGATTGCTTGCTTGTAAACCAAAAAGACTTCCACCTGGCTGAACCGCTGAGAAAAGATTTGCAGTAGACAAGGCGAATTCTGGCAAACTAAATGCATTTGCAGTGTTTGCTTTTTGAGCTGAGATAACTCTGCTTCCTGGCCACTGAGAACCCCTTTCCTTACCTGAAAAAGCAACTGCTTGAACAACTCCATCTCTGTCAACGACCGTAACCCACATATTGAATCCGAATCCACCATTTTTTTGAGAAACGATTTTAACCAACTCTGCTTTCAATTTTTCATTACTAGGTAGATCACTAGCAAAAGTGTTTGAGAGCATTAACGCTCCAGAAGTTAACGCCATTGCTAATTTCACTATCGAGTTTCTAAACTTCATATATTTCCTTTTTGTTTTTAACTTTATTTCATTGTTACAATATCCATCTCGGCGTCGAGACCGTATAGTTAAGGATAGTTAACCACAGAGCAAGCATCGCAACCAGAAAATTTTAGACGAAACAACATCTAATTGAAGTATTTATACTAAAGCTGTTTACGAAAAATTTTTCGTAATTTTTTTATTTGGATGAGCCGCCTCTTATGACTTAGTGACGGCAGCTATTATCACATCACAACAAATGCAACATGAGAACTAGAGGTTAAATCGTAATTCTAGAGAAAGGGACTCAAACTCTAGTTTGTTTTGATTTCATGCCTTGGATAGTACAGGTCTTGACATCTTGTATTGCGACATTCTTGACCTTGTGGGCAATCTTTTGAAAGCCGACATCTTCCTGGTTCAAGTTCAGGCAATTCATTAGTAGAACATCCTGTAAAGTTAAATAGAAAAGCGATTAACGATAATTTTTTAATTAAATGATTTTTCATATTAATTTCCATTTAAAAACACTCTGACTAAGTGTAAATTTTTATGATTACTCTAGTGCCCAACTTCTACAGCAAAGTTGCAATTAAATCGTATCCTGCTACTTCAGTAATTTCAACTTCTAAAAAGTTACCTTTCAAATCAAAAAGCTCTTGAGAAAACTCTGTTCCGACTTCGCCGTTTTCGTCTGGAACCTCGACCAGGAATCTGTCGTTTACTTCGTTAACAATAGTGACCCCATCAGCATCTGGTCCTTGCCACTCAGTCCTTCCAACCAACAACAGATCAGAATCATAATGAGTACCTTCGAACAGTATTCTTTGTTTTTTACCAACATACTCCGAAAGTTTTTTCTCAAGAACACTCGCTTGAGCTTCCATTAATCTCGCACGACGTTCTTGTTTAACAGATTCTTCAACTTGGTTATCAAATACATATGAAGCTGCTTCTTTTTCCTGAGAATACGTAAAGATACCAACGTGAGTAAAATGCCCTTCTAAAATATATCGTTCTAAAGCTTCTACGTCCGCATCCGTCTCACCAGGAAAACCAACAACGAAAGTTGTCCGCAACTGGATATCTGGTCCTGCGATTCTCATTTGCTCAATTAAAGCCCGAGTTCCCTTCTCACCCAATGGGCGCCTCATTGATTTAAGAACGCTATGAGAGATATGTTGCAAAGGCATATCTAGATAATTACATGCTCTGCTGGAATTTTGGATAGCTTTTATCATATCCATGTTAACACCGATCGGGTAAGCATAAAATAATCGCAACCAAAAATCTTCTGGAGTAGAGATCTCATCGACTGCTTGAATCAATTGCGTCAATTCGTTTTTAATACCTCTATTCCCGGGAAAATCGGAGCCATAAGATGTTAAATCTTGTGCGACAAAATTAATTTCTTTTACACCTTGCGAGACTAGGTTGCCCACTTCATTAACTACAGAATTAATTGAACGTGACCTAAATGCGCCACGAATCTTTGGGATGATACAGAACGCACAAGGTCTGTCACAACCTTCAGCAATCTTCACATAAGCAGTATGACTGGGAGTCGAAAGAACTCGCGGTGAAACATCATCGTAGATAAAATAAGGTCTTCTCGCTTCGTTAAAGGCTGCTGCTGTTTCGTTCGGACTATCGTCTCCAACCAATAGCAATTGATCTGTACTGATAAAACTATCGACTTCGGGTAAAGTCTTAGCAAGGTCGTCGCGATACCTTTCGACCATACAGCCCGCAACGATTAACTTTCGACATCTTCCTTCTTCTTTAAATTTTGCGACCTCTAAAATCGTATCAATACCTTCCTGAACAGCACTTTCTAAAAAAGAACACGTATTTACTACGATCAAATCCGCCAAAGCTAAGTCCTGAACGGCGACATAACCTTTTTGATTCAAAACCCCCATCATAACTTCAGAGTCCACGGTATTCTTCGAACAACCGAGAGTTACAAATCCAACGTTTCCAGAGTAGTTTTGAGAAGTAACGTTTAAATTACTAACTGTCGTTTTAACCTCTCCTGTACCACAACTTGAAGCACTTTCCTCACGCACCACTTTTAGAAGATCTTTACCTTGCATATATCTCGCTACTATTTTTTAAATTTTCTTATTAATTTTAATGTCGAACTACATCCACACCATCCGGAGGGACGAATCTAAATTGATCAGAATTAAAGCTCTCTACCTGTTTTAAATTTTTGAAGACAAACTGTGTGCTAGTATCTCCAGAATCAACGATTTTAGCTCCGATTGGCAAATATTCAACTGAATCGACTAAGAGAGAGAATTCTTTTAAATTTGGCTGCGGCTCTTTAGGCTTAAGCTTCAGTAGATAGCCTTCTTGTATCTTACACGCCTCTGTTGCAGAAAACGACTTTTCAATGTCCCCAACCCCAAGTAGGAATGATACAGGAACCTGAGAATCAAAACTTTTTGTTAGTTTACCGATAGTTACTTGGTTTACCTCAGGCTCATAGAACCAGACTGTTTCCCCATCACTTATAAACTTTTGTGGTTTAGGAGTTAAGTATTCCCAATTCATTCGCCCCTGGCGCATGAATTTTAATGTCCCCGTGCTTTGAAAGGCATCTGCCATCCCAAGCAAAACAGAGGACTGTTCAAAGTCAGCTGCTAAGCCTAATACCTTCTTGTAAGAGCTTTGTGTCTTTTTTATTATTTCTTGGCCGTTTTTTACCTTTTTCGCATTTTCGCAAGTAAATACAGTTTCGGCTTTTACAGCACCGCAATCAGCACAAACTAAGGTCACAAAAACCATCAAAAAAAGATTTTTAAAATATTTCAATTTGCTCATCGCCATTTCTTACCATTTTTAAGTTAATATGCAATTTCTGTAAAAATGAATGTGGTTTAATCCATTATCGTCTGCTAATCAGGTACCTCAATTTCAAACAATACATTAGGTGAAAAGATTAGAAATGAGAAATAAAACAAAAAAGTCCAAAATTAGACTACTGACCTTTGCAATTTATTTATTAATGATAGCTGGATTTACATCTTGCTCCTCAACTTCCTCCGGGACAGGAGAAGGCGATGGCTCTGCTATTACTGACGAAGATCTTTCTCTAGGTAGCAATAATTTAGGCGGAGCAAGATTTGGTTCTGGCAATATCCCCGACGCTGCTTCAAGAGATGGTGGAGGACCATTCAGTGACATTCACTTTGGATACGATGCTGCTGGTGTAGACTCTGAATACCAAAGCATGATCAAAGCAAGTGCTCAAGAACTAATAAAAGACCCAATGTTGAAAACAGAAGTTGAAGGTCATTGCGATAAAAGGGGAACTCCAGAATACAATCTCGCTCTTGGTGAGTCTCGAGCCAAGTCGGTCTCAAAATTGTTAATTCAATACGGAGCTAATCCAAAGCAAATCACAACAATAAGTTACGGAGAAGAGATCCCGCTTGATCCAAGTGAAAACGATTCTGCGTACGCCAAAAACAGACGCGTCCATTTTGCTCTTTTCAAAGAAGGTCAAAAAGCTAATAGATAGGAGTGTACCAAAAAGTGGATGATAATAGTTTTTCAAATACCGGGAAACAGTTAACCGACGAAGAAATTCAGAGTGCTTGCTCGCTCGTTACTCGCGTAAAAGACGAGGTGGGCAAGCACGTTTTAGGTCAAGAAAAACTTAAAGACAGACTGCTAATTGCTTTAATTGCAAAAGGTCACGTACTTCTTGAAGGTGTTCCTGGCCTCGCAAAAACTTTGTCAATTAGAGCATTAGCCAAAGCTGTCGAAGGTACATTTAGCAGGATTCAATTCACGCCGGACCTACTTCCTGCCGATATTGTCGGCTCAGAGGTATACAGACCGGAAGAAGCCAAATTCATAATTAGACGTGGTCCGATCTTTGCTAATTTCGTCTTAGCAGATGAAATTAACCGAGCTCCGGCGAAGGTTCAATCAGCATTACTCGAGACGATGCAAGAACATCAAGCAACTATTGGTGATCAAAGCTTATTGACTCCACAACCATTTTTCGTCCTAGCGACTCAAAATCCGCTTGAGCAAGAAGGCACATATGCGTTGCCAGAGGCACAAATCGACCGGTTTATGATGAAGCTGGTTGTTGGTTACCCAGATGCTGAAACCGAGGCCAGAATTCTTGAACTTGTCTCAAGCGAAGAAACCAAAAACAGCCTAACCCCACAAATTTCGTTAGCAGATTTTGATTTTATCCAATCAGTAGCTTCAAGAGTTTACGTTGATTCAAGAATTAGAAAGTATATTGTTGATCTCGTAACGGCGACACGAGATTTGGACAGAGTATTAGGTCGAAGTAATACTGGAGATAGGAGACTGGTAGAACTTGGCGCATCTCCTAGAGCTAGTATCTCATTTTTCTTAGCATCTAGAGCGGAGGCGTTAATTCAGGGGTCAAGATTCGTCACTCCACAAATCATAAAAGATCTTGCTCATGACATTCTAAGACACCGAATAATTTTATCTTACGAAGCTGAGTTAGAAAAAATTACGGTCGAAGATTTAATCGATCAGTTGCTATCGAAAATCCCAGTTCCATAAATTTAAAATTTCAATTGGAGTAGTGAAACGATTCCCTACTCCAATTTTAGCAGCAGGAAGTTCTTGGTATTTTCTATAATTAATTGCGCAAATAATATAATGTCTATTATATGAACGATTCAGAAAACGCTGAAATCGACCTTAAAGAACTGATTTATTCAGAATGTAAGGCGCTTGAAATAACTGCAAAAAAATTTGCTGACGCCTCGATTACTGGTGCCTACAAAAGTTTAAAGAAAGGGACTGGTATCGAATTTGAAGAAGCTCGGATCTACACTCCCTCCGACGACGCTCGCAGAATCGACTGGAAAGTAACCGCGAGGAAACAAAAACCATACATTAAGTCCTTCAGAGAAGAACAAGACCAATCAATTTTACTAGTGGTAGACGGAACGTATTCAACTCTTCTTGGCGTAGAGAGTGCAAAATCGAGAAAGATTTTGGAAATATCTGCATTCATTGGCTCCATAGCAAGTTTTAATCACGATTCAATTGGCTCATTAATATTTGGCGGACCCGCAATATCGTATAATAAGTCAAAGCGCGGATTTTCAGCAGTATACAAGATCTTACATGACATTCTTTCCCTCTCTCACTCCTCAACGCAAGAGAAGAACACGAACACACCGAGATCGGTTCAAACCTTTAGCGAGACACTATTAAATATGAGTAGAATGGTAAAAAGAAAGTCTCAGATTTTTATAATCTCAGACTTTAACTTTAAAATGGATTTCGATTCTGCGCTGAAGGCGCTTTCGATTAAGCACGATATTTTCTGTATTTCGGTCCGTGATGCTTTAGAAAGTGAACTCCCCACTTCTGGGACTTTCCTAGTAAAAAATCCTGAGAATGGAATGGAGTCAATAATAGATTTCTCAAACAAAAAAGTTCGAGACTCGATTGTTACTGAAATAAATAAACACCAAGTCCAACTCGAAAAAACTTTTAAAAGACAAAAGGTCCCTTTTCTATCGGTTTCAACAAAATCGGATATTAGATTAGAGCTATTTTCATTTTTCAAAGAACAGGCCAGGGCACATGGATGATAAGACTCTTTCAAGTCCACAACTACCAGTTGATCAGCTTTCTCATACACCAGAGGCTGGATTCACTGATATTAAGCCACTCCAAATTAATCTTTCACAAACTGGTGAGATCTTTCAGTACTCTCTGATTGGCATCGCTATTATTTTTTTTAGTTACCTTGTTTACTTGCAGCTTAGACGCAAGAATTTAAAACAGAAAAAAACTATTTTAGATCCGAAAGAACACTTAGTGAAGTCCATTGAACATTTAACCACAAGAAATTTACCTTTCAGAGAGCACTGCGAACTTTTGACATTTATATTCAAAGAGCTAATTTCTTCCATTTTATCTACTAATCTAAATCATCTTACACCTAGACCATTTTGTGAAAGGTTTCTGAGCCTTGCCAAAACTGAATTAAACGAGACGACCGGAACTATTGTAAATGAGATGGTCGAGGGAAGCTACAAACTCCTCTTCAAACTTGAGAATGGTGAATACAGCGATGACGTAACCCAGCAAAGCTTAAAAGATCAAAAAGATGCGCTTAGCAAAAGGGTTTTAGAACTTGGCAACGAAATCATTAAGATTTTCAATCAACGAACCAAAGAAAAATCAAAATGAACTTCTATTTTTACTCACCTTACTTCCTCATCCTCTTGGTTTTGATACCGTTATTCTTTTTAAAGAATAAAAGAATAAAAAATACCAGTTCTCATCCACTAGAGATGAGCGCAATACCTTTTATAGTTGGATCTGGACATGTCTTAGAAAATATCCCCGTCCCCGCGTTGATTAAATATCGCAGCTGGATACTCGGAATTTTAAAATCGATAACTTTTATATTTTTTGTAATTGCATTAGCTCGTCCACAAACCGGAACATTTGCAACCGAGGAAGATACTGATGCTAGAGATTTACTTCTCACTCTCGATACGTCAGGAAGCATGAAAGCTCTAGATTTCCAACTCGAGGGACAAGAAACTTCTCGATTAGAAGCCCTGAAATCAGTAGTTAGTCGATTTGTTGCGGCAAGAAAAGGCGATCGAATGGGACTAGTAGTATTTGGAGCTGAGGTCTTTACACAATGCCCACTCACCTTAGACCACGATTTGTTACAGCAATTTATCAACAATTTAGAAATTGGGATGGCTGGCGATAGTACCTCACTTGGCGATGCATTAGCACTTTCAGTAAAACGACTGAAAGAAATCCCATCCAAATCTAAAGCAATTATTTTGGTAACGGACGGACTAAAAACCTCCGGGCAAATAGAACCTAGACAAGCCGCAGAAATTGCCAAAAGACTTAACATCAGAGTTTATACCATTGGGATTGGTGGCAAGGCACCTGCCCCATTCCCTGTACAGGATATGTTTGGTAGGACCGCCGTAATTTTAAAAGAAGTGCCGCTAGACGAACAAACACTCGAACTTATTGCAAAAACTACAGGCGGAAGATATTTTAACGCAGTCAATACTGATGACTTAATAAAAGTCTACAGTGAAATCGACAAGCTAGAGACAAGAAGTGAGAAAACACCTAGACTTGTTTCAGAGGAAGAACATTTTGAAATTTTCTTGATGCTCGCATTCTTATTTTTACTCATAACAGAACTATCAGCTAGAACTATTTTTAGGGTTATTTCTTAATGACTACAGAATTTCAATTTGGAGCATACTCAAATATTCTTCTATTCACTGCGGTTATTGCATTTTTCGTTATCGCAAATGGAATCGCACGCCGAGAGAAGAAACAAAATTCTAAGATCCTACCCGAAATAGTCAAAAACATTCGACGAATTGAAAATCCTTTTTACAGCTTATCAAACATTCAATTGGTTTCGGTAGCCCTAACATTCATCGTATTATCTCTAATGAGACCTCAATGGGGATATCAAATTGTCAAAGGGGTGCACGAAGGCGTCGACGTAATAATCGCAGCTGACGTTTCTGACAGCATGCTTGCAGAAGACGTTAAACCAGATAGGTTAAACGTCGAACGCCGAAAGATAGAAGATCTACTTGAACTTTTGTATGGCGACAGAGCAGCCTTAATTTCATTTTCTGGGGCATCTTTTATCGAATCACCGCTGACTTTGGACTATAACAGCATAAAAATTCTTTCGAAGAATTTGAATACAGATTTAGTTCCATTAAAGGGGTCAAATTTCGAATCTGTTGCTCTAAGTGCGAGCTCCTTAATCCGCAAACGAGGAAAAAACACAGTCCCTAGGGATCGAGCTCTAATTATTTTTTCAGATGGAGAATTTGAACCTGAAACACTCTCAATCGGGATGAAAATACTGAAAGAAAATAAGATAACTCCGTTTATTATTCTAATAGGGACAGAGGAAGGCGCACCAGTTCCAAGCACCAACGGATTTAAAAAGGACAGAGAAGGTAAACTTATTGTTTCCAAGGCGAATTTTGAAGATCTTAAAACTCAATTCTCCGAAGCTGGGGGCATCGCAATCAGATCGACGCTCCAGGATACAGACCTCAAAGAAATCTATCTCCAAAATATCAAAAAGAATCTTCGTCAGAGTAAGATAGATTACAATAATGTTAAAAAGTGGAACGAATATTACCAATTCCCACTAACTATCGGGATCATATTGCTAGTTATTCTCTGGGGTAAGAACTTAACTATTTCAAAGTCACTGAACTCTCTATCTTGGGCTACGCTCTTTTTTATAGTGACTCTCTCTACGGCCAGAGCTCAAGATCTCTCAAATTTTCAAACAGGGTTAAGATTGTACGAAGAAGGAGACTTCAGCGGAGCATTAGAAAAATTCAACGATCAAGAAGAATCACCGGTAATTGCGTACGACAAACATATTGCGACCGGCAATGCCTTTTATCGACTCGGAAATTTTAAAAGTGCCTTAGAAGAGTTTGGCAAAGCTCAAAGTTTAGCAAAGACACCAAAAGATCGTGCTAAAAGTCTCTTTAATACGGCAAATACACTCGCTCAACTAGGTGACTTGCAAAAATCTTTGGAAATATACGAGCAAGCTAAAAAAGAAGCTCCAAAAGACAAGGAGATACAAAACAATATCGATTATGTAAATCGGCTGCTTAAAAACCTAAACGAGAATAGAGATAAGGACAAGGAAGAGGAAAAGGAAAAGGAAAAGGAAAAAAACCAGCCTAAAGATCAAGACAGTAAAGAAGAAGACAACAAAGACGAAAATAGTCAGAACCAGGAAGACAATCCTAATCCGCCTGAGAAAGATCAAGATGATTCTTCAAAAGAAGACACACAAAAAGATCAAGATAAGGAAAAAAATCAAAAATCACAGACTGGCTCAGATGACGAAAAAAACAATGATAACGAATCTGAAAATGAAACAGGTTCGAAATCAGACGAAAAAGATGATATGGATAACCAAGAAGGTGACACAGAATCTGACAATCCGAATCAAAAAGAAGATAGGCAGGAAAGTAAGAATGAAAGTAGTGAGAAATCTTCATCGAAACCTTTAAATGATCAACTGGAATCGCAGCTTGAGAGTATCGAAGAAAACACAAACGCAAGAAATCAATATCGATACAAGAAGGCTCTCGAACAAATGGAAAGGGAACGAAGACAATTTCCGACAATGGACTGGTAAAATGAATTTTTTAAAAGATTTTTCAATATCAGCTTTATTTTACACGTTATCCATCTCCTTACTTGGAATGTGCATTACGACTTGCGCGTTTGCTGACCCCAACATCTACTACAGCGTCAAACCAAATAGAGGCGACATCAATACTGATTTCTATGTTCAGGTTTCAATTTCTGGTAAGGATTTTACAAATTCGACTCAACCATCTTTTGAGAAAACTGAAGAAATGTTTCTTCAATATGTTTCAAGTTCAGTTCAACAACAGATGATCAACGGAGATGTGAGCTTTCAAAAGAGTTTTAACTACAAAATTATATTTAATAAAGTTTTACCAAGCGGAGAACACAGACTACCGCGTGGAGCTGTTTTTCTTAATGGAACAAAGCATAGACTTCCAACTAAAAGTATCTTCATAGAGGCTGGAAACTCTTCTAAAACACCGAATAGTGGCACAGGGGCACGATCGTCTAAAGATAACGATTTGAAAACCCCCTCTAAGGACGGATTTCAATTCGTACAGATAGTATCCAACGATAATCCCTATATCGGAGAACAGGTACTTTATCGGGTTGAAATTATTGCCCCTGACAATTTACAAAAAGCGGAACTTGAAGAGTTCGAACCTCAAGGAGTTTGGAGAGAACGCTATGGACAAGATGAGAAAAAAGTCCGTACCACCCAGAATTTGAGCATTCATTCCTTTTCCGAGAGCTGGTTCCCAATTCAAGCGGGAGAGCTAGACGTACCGACAAGAGTTCTACATGCAGAGGTTAGAGAATTTCAAAGAAAAAAACGCCCTAGCTTCGGTTTTGGCTCCAACTTAAGTGAGCAATTCTTAGGCAATCTACTACCATATCTCAATCAATTTAAATCGGTCGAAAAATTCATTAAAGCGCCCGCCTTTAAAATGCAGGTTAAGCCCTTGCCTCCCCCTCCAAGCGGCTTATCAGGGTTCATTCCGGTTGGACAAATTAAAGTGACGAGTTCTTTAAATAGCGAAAGTACAAATGTAGGAGAGCCGGTCACACTAACTATCCAAGTTTCGGGTGATGCCAATCTTCGCCCCCTTGAAATTAAGGACCCTCCCAACTTAGATAAATCAGAATTAAAAAGATACGATGATAAACCAATCCTTTCACGAACAATCGGCGATTCCAACGTAACTTTTTATAAAACTTTCAAAATTGCGTTAATCCCATTGAAATCAGGTTTTGTTAAAATTCCACCTTTCGAAGTACAGTGGTTTAATCCAGTTGCAAAAAAGTATGAAAAATATTCTACTCCATCGACAGCACTAAGAGTCATTGGCGATGGAACAAGCAAATCGAATACAGCAACCCCTGACACATCACCGAAGTCTGAGATTAAACAATTAGAGACCACAGCCACAGACTCCATAAGTAATACTAAAGAAAACGCACTTAACAAAACTGCGATCTATGCCTTAAGTCGCATGACTTCAATCTACTCAGGTTTAGTGGCAATTTCATTACTAGCACTACGATTTGTGTTTTTAGCTGTGAGAAAAAAACTTTCAGCTAAAAAATACCAAGACTTATTGCTCGCAAGGCGATTGAAATCAGAGATAAAAAATGATTTGGCAAATAACATTCATGAATTAACATTGATCGCGAAAGTTAAAACACTATTATCGATTAAGATTGGTACCAATGTAGAGTCCATGACCTCAGAAGAGATATTAGAAGCCGCAAAACCGAAGATTCCCGACTCCACATTAAAGGATTTGAAAAACTTGTTTACAGAGATAGAACTTAAAAGCTATTCAGGAGAAGCAAGTAAGAACTCACTAATTACCGATAAGATCACGAAAGTCGTCGATTCAATTTAAAAGATGAAAACCAAATTTATAAATATCGTGAAACACTTTTTATTATTTTTTTTAGTTTCTCTCCCCTTAAACCTACTTGCGATCGATAGTTCATCTCGATCTACTCAAGAAAGTGAATACCTAAACCTTAAAAATTTAATTAACAACGGGAGCTTTAATTTCGCTATATTTAAACGGCTAGCCGAAATAGCGCCGACCCCTGAAGCGAAACTTGCATATTTACGACAGGCAGACATACTCTCGCCCCGTGAATCAACAATAAGTAGTCAAATCGAATCTACCAAGGAAATCTTAAACAAAAATAGTCCCGCTAAAAGCTTCACTTCTAATAAAAAAATCTTAGACATAGTTTCACCCAAATCATATATCCCCTTTTATATTCAAGATTTTATAATTGTAGGATTCTCCCTAACTTTAGTTGTACTTGGATTTCGACAGAAAAGAGACATAAAAACATATCTCACTTTAATCTTATTAGTATTTTTTCTTGCTGATAAACTGTTCGTCTCCTATACACGTAGTGGCGATCTTAAAATTATCGACTCCATGAGCGACATCACGAAATCCGAGGGTATAGTTTTAAATTCGATAAAAACATACGCAAGCCAAGATACAACGAGTCAGGTAACATTTGTACTTAAAGCTGGAAATGAAGTAGATATAAATTCCATAAATCCCAAGAAGGAAGACTGGATAAAAGTAAGATTCAACAATGGAAGATCCGGTTGGATCCAGTATCTGCCAGAAAGCTTGTATATTATACGAAGATGAGACAAGAAATGGACATAGCAAACAAAAGCCCGCAAATTAGATTAGTCATGCTTCCCAAAGACACCAACGCAATGGGAAATATTTTCGGCGGAGTAATACTGAGTCATATCGATCTCGCGGCATCACAGCATGCAATCTCAATCTCTCCCAAACTCTATGTAACCAAAGTAATGCGCGAAATTGACTTTATCGCTCCAGTCAAAGTTGGTGATACCCTAAGCATCTACACTGAAACAAAAAAAATAGGCAGGACATCAATTACAATATCTTGTCTAGTTACAGTAGAAAGAGGTTTAAAAGACCGCTCTGCAATCAAAGTAACTGAGGCCGAGGTCGTCATGGTTGCTGTTGATGAAGAAGGAAAATCGATTCCAATTAAAGACTAAAATCAATGCAATTTCTTCAACAAATAGTCCAATCTTTAAAAAAAGTTTTCGCCTCTCCGAAACAACGCTGGGAAAAAGCTCAACTAGCAGAGCTTAAATTTTGGGACGGAATTTCAAAAACAGGCTACAACGACCTTAG
>CAYYIQ010000029.1:0-3114 GCA_964472005.1 uncultured Bdellovibrionales bacterium
CAATCGGTCTATAGTGATATTATCAATGACGATGGTGTGTTGATGGCGTTTTTTAAAAAAATTCCGCTTATAGGATTAATTGCCGAAAAGATAGATTCTTCGATTGATTCAACGACTTTTGAAATGAAAGAGGTCGAAGGAAAAATTGCGACGATCTTTTCTGGCTTTGATCAATCTTATACTTCATTGAATTTATCAATTGAAATGCAGAAAAAGTTTCTAGACGGCATTGAAAGTAATTTAGCGGGTATTATCGCCTATAAAAATTACCTTTCAGATAGAATTGAAGAATTCAAAACCAGGATTGAAACCGCAGATGATAAAGAAAAAACAAGATATGAATTGTTTTTGAGAAGCGTAGAGTTCTTTCAAGGGAATTTAGTCGTTCTTATAGGGAATCTGGGAATGGCAGAAAAAAGGCTTCTTGTGCGAATGGATGCCGCACAAAAGCTTTCTTTAGCTATGAATTCCTCTAAACCTATATTTAAAACAATGCTTTCAACTGCGGTTATCGAAGTTGCTGGTCAAAAGGCAATCGATGTTTCGATGAAGGCGATGGAAGCTATGGGTAAGACGATTGATGAACTTTCAGCTAGCTTAACAGACAAGGCAATCGAGGGTTCTAAAAGAGCAGAGACGGTTTCGTCGAAACCAATTTTATCTAGTAGCGTTTTTATAGAAAATGTAACGAAATTGAAAAACCATTTTGACGAAATGGAGATATATCGTACTCAAATCGCAAATGAAGCAAAGAAAGAAAGAGAGGAGTTTGTTAAAGCGGAAAAAACACTGTCTACTCTCAAAGTTTTGGGCAAAAAAGATAGCGAGGAGCTAGAGAAGATTTTGGAAGATGGACTCAAGTAGTTTATAATAGCTTTAGATGAATTCTCATCTTCTTAATAGTCAGTTTCCGACAACTCAAGTTGAAATAGAAGTCTCCGAAAAAGGGTTTTATGTCTACCCTTATTTGTCGATCAAAGAAATGCTTTTAACCATTCAACGGGATTACTTAATGGTAATAAAATCCATTAATATTCCGTTTGGAATTCTTTTTGTAATTGTTGGTTGTTATACCTACAATACCGATAAATTCATGGTGATGGTCTGGTTTCTTCTAACTACTTATGGGTCGATTTTTGCGTATTTGTTAATTAAGCTTTGCCCACGAACTTTAATATTTTTGCACGGCAAAAATGTTGTCTTTACCGAAAAAGGATTTTTAATTAATAAACGTTTTTATGACTATCAGGAGACCGACGAGATTGAAAAGTCATTAGATATTTATGAAAAGAGTTTTCACGAAAGGTTGTTACAACCTTCTCGCCTAACCGAAGTTATTAACAAAAAACGTGCAGAATTAATTAAAAGTGTTGCTAGTTTGATTCGTAAGACTTTTGAAGTCATTAGCGATAGCGACGGATTTGGTCGAAGCCCGGACGATTTAAAATCTATTTCGGGCTTGGGAATTGTTCTCTTAATGATGGTCTTGTATTCATTTTCACTCTTTCTCTTTTATTATCTTGGTGCATTTCTTGGATTTTTCTTTCTAGGTTTATATAGCGCCTTGTTGAACCTAATTCTCTGGTTTGAAAAACCTTTAGAAGTTGAAATGAAAAGCGCCGTAGAGCAAATCGATGCAGAATTAAATAAGATTAATATTCAGCAGGAGGAAATAATAGAGACTCTAGAACTATTTTCTGCTGGAGAAATTTCAGATATCTCAGTTGTTATTGGCAAAAAATTTCAACTTTTCTATTCTTCGCTAACCAAGGTCGTTGAAAAAGGTAAACTATTGCGAACGAATGTTTTAAATTCAATTTATTCTGATTTTTTTAACGTTACAATTTTTAATAGATATCTGAAAGAAAAGTATAATACACCTGTAGAGAATATGCTGTTTGTCATAAGCAAGTTCTTAGATGAGACGAATATACGGCTTACGGAGGTTGAAGGACTAATGAAAAATCAACTGTTACCTGAACATTTGGGGCCTCTTAGTCTTAAAAGGGAAAATTTGCTGTATTTGGTAAAAACGTTAGAAGAGCAAAAGAAAAAATATTTGGCCGCTCGGATTTCCATGTAGGCAAATTGCGG
Source organism: uncultured Bdellovibrionales bacterium (assembly GCA_964472005.1). Classification (GTDB taxonomy): domain Bacteria; phylum Bdellovibrionota_C; class UBA2361; order SZUA-149; family DAOLCO01; genus CAYYIQ01. Next base: position 2,095 of record CAYYIQ010000029.1, read on the forward strand.
TCCAAATAATATGTTTGTTCGGTGATAATTTAGTTCTCTCTGCAATTGTAAAAAATAGGGTGCGTTCTTTAGTTCTTGTAACTATTGCCTGGAGCAAGTTTATTTCATTAAAATCAGTGAGGATTTCATTTGTTCAGTTGAATTTTAAGACGGTTGATAATTAATTAGAGCATGTTTGTGCTGACAGGGGAGCATAAAAAAGCTCCGATTGACACTTCGGTTTTCCCAAAGTATGAGCTTCCATGATAGAATAGAACTAGAAATCGAATGCTGACTTTTAGAGAGGAGTTTGTCAATAATTTAAGATTCTGTTTTACCTGACATCTCACAGCAATCTTTTTGATAAGTGCTTTGCTAGCTTTGAAAGTAAAACTTTAAATTTACGGTAGGTGCAGGTTTTAGTTTTCTCATTGTTATAAATTATCATCTAGAAGGTGGCTAATGCTCGAAATATTTACGGAACTAGCTAATTGGGTGGCATACAGCTTGTTAGAGCTTAACCCTGAAACTCACCTGGCAGAAGCTGTTCATTTTTTTGTAGAAGATACGACAAAGATTTTTTTTCTTGTAACTGTCTTAATGTTATTGATAGGATTTTTTCGCTCTTGGATCTCCTCCGAAAAAGTTCGTGCTTGGCTTGAAGGTAAACCAAAGATAATTGCATATTTTCTAGCTGTTATTTTAGGAGCTGTTACTCCTTTTTGTTCGTGTTCCTCGATTCCTCTTTTTATCGCTTTCCTCAGCTCTGGAATCCCGCTTGGCGTGACGATGGCGTTTTTAATTACTTCACCTATGGTAAACGAAGTTGCTGCTATCTTATTTGGTGAAGCGATAGGTTGGAATTTTACTGCATTGTACATTGGAAGTGGAATGATAACTGGTATAATTGGTGGGGCTCTTGTTGATAAGTTTAAGTTAGAAAAGTGGGTTGAACCTTTTGTCTTTGAGGTGAGTCCGATTAAATCTGACTTAGAAGAATCTAGAGTCTCTATTAAAAGACGGTTCCGATTGGCATGGGAG
>CAYYIQ010000029.1:3124-21746 GCA_964472005.1 uncultured Bdellovibrionales bacterium
GGCTTTACATTATTGTGGGAGTGGGTGTCGGTGCTGGAATTCATGGATTTATTCCGCAGGAATGGTTTATCGCTAATGCTGGAGTTGATAATTTTTTTGCAGTTCCTTTAGCTGTAATCATCGCAGTACCACTTTACTCAAATATAACTGGGACGATTCCGATTGCAGAGGTGTTGATCTCTAAGGGACTTCCTATCGGCACAACGCTGGCTTTTATCATGAGTACTGTTGCAATCTCACTTCCAGAGCTGGTGATTTTACGTAAGGTATTAAAGTTACAGTTGCTTGTTTTTTTCGTTGTGTATTTGGCTATCGCTTTTACAACGATTGGATATGTTTTTAATTCGATTTTTTGATCTTTAAAATGAATTTAAAATTACAAATAAGGAAAGAATATGAAAAATATTGAAGTGCTTGGAACGGGATGTCGCAAGTGTATTTCAACTGAAGAAATGATTAGCAATAAAGCTAATGAGTTGGGAGTCGAAATTAATTTAATAAAAATCACTGATCCAGTAGAGATAGCATCAAGAGGAATTTTAAGTACTCCTGCAGTTGTAGTTGATGGGAAAATAGTCCACAGGGGTAGTGTGCCAAGTTCTGAAGATGTGCTTGAGTGGTTAAAATAAGTATTAGTTATTGCAGTTTAAATTAGATAGAGAGTTCTAAATGTGCCCGCTGATGATTCTATGGTTTTTTAATCATTAATGTTGGCGGTCGAGCACAGTCATACCTCCATGAGGGTAAAAGTTAACATAGAGCTTTCACGATCTAGCGAACCCTTGAAATGTACAAGATCTTCTAGTCAATTAAACCTTAAATATATTTCAATCCATGTTTCGAGCCCATGACGTGCCCTAGTTAAAACGATTCTCACAGTTACTGCGGGTTAGTTTGTTTAGAACTAACCTTCTCTTGCAGATATGTCGGATCTGTTTATACCCTTGGGGAGTGAGATCTAATTGTTGTCCCCATTTATCTGAAGAAAAAGTGATTTGCCATTTGAATTTTGTACAGTCTTTGAACCATTCGAATAAAGTTTAGCCGGTTCTCTGAAGATTATAAAAACAGCCTCATAGGAAGTAGCTATAAATATTATGGTTTTTAAAACTACGTTGTTCTTTTCTCGATCAAGAGACAGTGTAGTGCGCATACTTTTGCAAAAGTCCACATGGAATAAGTAACTATTACAACAAATCTACTAATAACGAAGTTATTATCTTTCAAATAGCTTACTCCACGTTTGCGGGTAGACACTTTCATGGGTAGATGAAGAGATCTGTAGTCTTTTCATCCACCTGTAGTGCTTAGTTGTAGGTTCTGTTTCATTTGGTTGTCATTCAGGTATTTTATGGAATATCTGATTGGCGACCTGTTGAACTACTCATCAGAGTAGTCGGGTGAAACACCACTTTTTGAAAGGAAAATGAAATGCTCAGCATTTTTAGACGACTTGTTCCTGTCCGACGAGAAAGCCAAAAATTCATCTTTAACTTGGGAGTTGATCTTTCAAGTTCAATGCGTGCGAATGCTCAAATTTTCTCTGAGCAATATTCAGAGATGTTGGGTAAGCTTTCGTTGTCAGACGGGAATGAAAGAACTCGCATTCGCGTTTACGAGATTTCAGGATTTGCTTTCCACGAAAAACATCGTGACAAGCCTGTCGTCTACAAACGTTGTGATTTAGAGCCGCCAAGAAACATTCATCGTTACGACGCGTCTGAATTTCGAATGACGACAGAAGGAGGAATACTCCGGGGCGGTTCGCCACTAAAAGACGGCCTTGTCCGGCTGGCCGATCGCTGCTTGACTGACCGCATGTTGGGTCACATGGGGCCTCTTATGCTCGGTCTTTTTGCGGATGGCTACGACCGTGGGTCAGGATCGCATATCAGTGATCTGCGTCGGAAACTTGATTGTTGTCGAGAGGCAGGAATTCCGATTCTTGTAGCGTTTTTTATTTTCGGAAACGATTTAGGCTTTATCAAGAGCTTCATTTCGGACGCCGAACTGAATGAAAGCGAGTTCTTCATCGCAAGCTACTCTCGAGAAGAAGAGCGTCGGATTGCTGTTAACTCTGCGTTTGATGCAATGTCCGAAAGTATTAGTAATGTCACCGGCAGTTTTTGAACGTGAAAACATTGCCAATGCTTTCAATTCCACGTCAAGGTTCTTCAATTAGGAAGCACTGCGGCGTGGATTTTTTCGTGAAATGTCCAAGAAATATTTTAAAGGTAAATAGCCTTTTTCACTATAGCAAACGATTAATGTTGTCCTAAAAGGAGAGATTCCTTCCTAAAATTACCCAGATTATGAATGAAGTATATTGAAATCTTTAACTATTTTATTTTCTATATTTGAAACCAGATTGGGTGGATGCAAATCGTCAAGTTATTGAACGAAAATGTCGTTTTATCTTTCTATGCAAGAAAGAATACGAAAATGGGATAGATTTGGTAAGTTGATTGATCAAGTTCCGTTTATACCCTCCACTGAGATTTCAAAAAATTTTAAAGAGGATCTTTTTTCAATGTCTGCGAAGCTTGCTAAAGCAGACGGTCGAATTTGTGAAAATGAGATCGGGTTAGTGTCTGACTTAATTTCAGAGCAATTAAAATATAGCGCAAAAAGAAAGAAAGAGGCGAAAGAAGTTTTCAAGTTAGCAAAAGACTCTCGTATTCCTTTTGAAGTGCACGCACATAATTTCTATTCCAATTTTAAGTCCACAAATAGTTTGATATTTGATACTGTCGATTTTTTACTTGAATTGGCTTACTCTGATAGCAAATTTTGTGATGCAGAGGAGAGGTTACTTTATTCAACTGTCCGAATATTTGAAATAGATCATCTTGTTTTTAGAAAATTACAACAACCTCATCATTTGTGTTTGGCAAATCAACTTAATTCAACATCTGTCGTTAAAATAAACGAAGTTCGCTCGGAAACTAGGTATAAAACCGTTGAAGTGTTTTCTAAGGCGGTTAGAGATTTGTACGCTCTAGTTGATTCTGATCCCAGTGATAGTATCGAAACCATTAGGGTAAATTATCAAAGAATTATGGCAGAAGCTCGGCCTTCAAATTTGTCGTTGAAAAATGCATCAAGTGAGCGTGCTTATCAGGCTCAGGAAAGGTATGTTCTCGCGACCAAGGCGTACAAACAGATTTTAAAAGATTCCAAGCAGTCATAAACTTCGTTTCATTTGGAGCAAGCAAACCGTTTTTGCATTGCTGCGGTTAAAGTCGCCGCACCTTAGGGTGGAAAGGCTCTGAGTCGACATCTTTCATGGGTTAGGTGCGGTTCTCTAGAACGGCTCTCCTTTTTTACTAGAATGATCCGTCACTTTTACTAAAACAATCGAATAATCTACTGCGTCCGCGGTTGAATTGTGCTACAGATTTTGGAGCATGTATTTAAATCTGGGTAGTCGTAATTCAACTGGGCTCTGAGGTGAGAATATCCTGACCTCGGGCAAGTTGGAACTTGCATTTTTATATGTTTTTCCTTGTTATCCTGAGAGGTGTAAAATGTCTTGGGACCCCAGCTTTGGAATTCGGATGGAAGCAAGAGAAGGGTTTGAGATTCAAAAACCTTCTCCTTGTGGTTTGCTAGATATGGACTTAAGTGCGGCTTTAAGCGAATTGCGTTTTAGTCTTCCGGCGATTATGAACTTACCTAAAATGAGCTTAGAATCGACCGGCTTTGAAGTTTTTCAATTACTTAATCCGGGACCTGCAGATGCCGCTTTTATGTTAGCGCAAAAACGGGGTGATTTGTTGGCGGCGCTAGAGCAACTTAACCATCGTCAGACTCCTAGTATTGTTTTCATAATCTCAGGCGAAGTGTTTTATCAGAGACATCGTAGCTATTGTGGAATTAGCTTTCCATATCAAAAAAGTTTTGGTGAAAGGCATCTCCAAGTTATTCCAGCAGACTGCCCTGGAACAATCGAAGTGGGAAAAGGTTCAATATTGTTGATTCTCTACCCAGGTGATTCCTCACATTTGATTCCATTGAAAACGAGCGCTTATATCAAACCTTTGCAATTGATTGGAGGTAGAGCTATTCCATCTCATAAATCTTTGGGAGGTAACTCAATTGGAATTTGTCGACACTATGAGACAGAAACGCTACCACACTTTCACGATACGTTAGTGAGCCTTGAACTTCACTCTCAACCTGATGAAGTTTCTCGATCTCCGGACGTTCAATTTGTGCCCTCTAAGGTAAAGGTTTTACAGCAACCAAGTCATATTTCGATTGATGTCGAGTTAGTATAAATTAACTTAGGGCGTTGTTTCTACGCAAGTTCTCCAACGCCGATTCTAAATAGTTCTGGAGAAATTGCCAGACCATAAAGTTAAGTGAAATTTATACTTGTAGAATTCTACTATTTTCGCATTGGGAAAACTTCAAGCTTCATTTGCAACTACTAAGTCAGGATTATTTGGGGTCTCGTCAGATGGGTCCCTGCTTACGGGAGAAAAGCTATATTGCGCAGGCAGTCTACTTCATAGAAATGTCAAAGTTCTATGACGGTTTTGATGAAGGGGGGCGGCGATGAGCAAGATTCAGAATGTAATAAATCTAGTCTCCTAGGTAGGAACTTTTGAAAAATTGCTGCTCGGTATTCGTCCGAAAGACTTTTTTTTAAATGTGTGGTATTCTAATTAAACTTTGCTCATTCTCAGCTCTAATCCAAGAAGATGTCTTTCTCTCAGATACGTTCAAACTTTTGATCGTGTCTGGTGCTAAGTTACTACTTTTATGAAGGTTGTATGGATGTTTAAAAAATCTTTCAGTGAATACAATTTTAGTCTTTTGTTTGGCTATCTATTGTGGTTGATCTCATGGTTGGTGGTTACCACTTGTCTTCCGCTTTTAATGTTTGCCTTCACGGTGCTTCAACTAATTTTTGGATATCAACCGACGATTCCTCCTGAGTGGATGATCTTGGGACCAGTTGTTTATTTATTCGCTGGAATTGCGGTCGTTCCGTGTTTTATAGTCTTCCGCGAATTGCTTTACCGCGTACTGACTCGACAGGTTCATTTACATGACGTCGAACGCAAGATTGTAGATTACTCCGATCGAGATCGTGAATACTATAGAATCTATCTCGGTGCGTTTAGTGTGTGGTGCGATCAATCTTTGATGTATCTTCCTAGTCGCACCGTTTTGGAAAATGTCAGTTTTAGAGTTCCACGTAATTCCCATGCTGTGCGAGTCCTCATTTTTATGGGATTGATGCGAACAGGGGATACAATGGGAATTTGGATTTAAAGGTTTATGCCGCAATGGAATCCTCGGATGGGATTTTCTCCATCCGAGGAAGGTAGGATTGTAATTACTTAGTACCAAATCGACTATTATTTAGAAGCTAAATGAAATAGCTGCTTTATGTCGGGATATATTATTCGGTGCATTGAGTTCCGTTGTATTACTTGTCTTATTTGTTTAAGTTTTTCGAATATCGCAATTTAAACGTTGAGTTTTTCGTTCTAACTTCACAATCATTAATTCTAAGATTAAGATCTACGGAGCTTATAGCGGATCGTTAGAAAAGTTATTTAGTGTTGAGTTACGAAAACTTTGTATTAGAAAGAGGAAGAGATTTACAGCGATATAACCTTATTAAAATTTATTTGGCCCGAATAGCTCTAGGTTTTGTGAACAAACCTAGAGCTTACAAAATCGAAGTTTCTTATCGGTTTACGTAATGATACGGTGAGCGGACGATGGTGCGACCTGGATACTCGTTAAGGTTTCGGTAGTAACCATGTCGAATTTCTCCAGTTTCCAGTCCCGTTCTCGCGTTCACGACGGCGTACGTTCCGTAGTAGCGATTACCTGGCATCCTAGCATTGACATAATGTCGTACCGTTGGCGTAGGCCCTGCAACGTAGTGTGACGTCGGATAGGCAGGTGTGGTGCCAATGTAACCCGTATTCTGGGAACAATAGGGACAGGCTGCATTTGTTTCTTTTGAGACGAACGCGAAAGTCGTGACAATCATCAACAAACAGATTTTCCACATTTCTTTTTCTCCAAGAATCGTGGGGGACAGGAAATTCAATTAGCCGGACTCATTTTATCCTGCAAAAAACGAGAGACTCCTTATGACACGAAAGTCACAGGCTTCTGTGCATTATTGAAATACGTAGAAACCTGTGCCTCTGGTTATGAGGAATCCTTAAAATTGCGCTGTAAATACTCATATTAGAGATGAAATGAGCTAAAGGCTTGTATTGAGTCGTCTACGGAGACGAGGTTCCCCAAAATAGACATTTATGTGACTCATATTAAGTTATTATAGCTTGTTATCTCTGATGGATTTCAGTTCGTTTTTAAAATTTGAACTAAATTTTCAGAGACACGATATGGTAGTATTCTATACACGACGAAATGACTTGTCAATCTTTAGTAAAATAATGTTTGTATTGACATGCAGTTAAGGATCCTTTGGTGCTGACATCTAAAATTAATTCTATAATTCGGCTCCGGTTACGAGTACTCGGTTTTACGATAACTTGAACCTACGTAACTATGTAAGTTTCTGTATTACCTAGTGTGCTTTAGTTTATTAGACCAATTTCTCGAGCTAATCGGATGGCTTCTATTGTTTTGCTAAATTGTCCAACTGTATATTTGATATTGGAAAACAAGATTAAAGATTATTTAGTTAATTTTTAATCTGTAATAGTCTGACAATCTTTTTCTATGACGATTCAAGGCCTTTCTTACAGTATGAATAATGTTAACTAAATCTAATTATCTCTCCGCCCACCAATGCTATAAGCGGCTGTGGTTAGAAAAGAAGTCGGATCTTGAAAAGCCTGATCTTACTAGATCAGAATTGCAAAGAATTAAAGAGGGGAATCAGGTTGGGGAGTTGGCTCGAGTAGCGCGAGGTGAAGGGACTTTAATTCAAGGGCTCGGATGGGAGGGTGTAATTGCGGCGACACAGGCCGCGATAGAAAGTGGTGAGACAAGAATATTTGAAGCTGCTTTTCGCTTTAAGGATTATGCAGTACGGCTTGATGTTATCGAAAAAAACGCTTCGTCGTGGAACATCTTAGAAGTGAAGGCAAGCACGAGTATCAAGTCCGAACACATCGCAGATATCTCATTTCAAAAACATGTTGCTGAACTAGCCGGCTTGAAAATTGGCGAGTGCTCAATTTTATTACTTAATAAGGCTTATACAACAGACGGATCAAAAGATCTTTTTGCGAATAAGAATGTAGATGAACAGATTGCTGAATATCTTCTTGATTTGGATTGTGAACTTGGTGCGATTAATCGGGTGATAAAGGCAGAACTTTGTCCAGAAGTACATGTCTCTAGTCACTGTAAAAAGCCAGATAAATGTTCGTATTATGAACTCTGTTGGAAAAACATTCCTCAACAGTCAATATTTAGTATTCCTAGGCTACACAAGGATAAGGAAAGAGAGTTAATAACAGAAAAAGCTATTGCAATTATCGATCTGCCTTTTGATTTCGAATTAAGTCACAATCAACGAAAATATGTTGATTCAGTGATCAATGGTAAAACAGAAATTGATCGTCGAGGAATTCGTGAGAAGTTAGATGAGCTAAATTATCCAATCTACTTTTTTGATGTTGAGTCGTGTCAAAAAGCGGTGCCGGAAATTAGCCAGGTTCATCCATACGATCAGATTTGCTTCCAATTTTCTTGTCATGTCTTAGAAGAAAGTGGGGCAGTGAGACATTATGAATTTTTACAAACTGATAATAGTGATCCACGGCTACCATTCCTAGAAAAACTATTCCAAGTTATTGGTGCTACTGGTTCAATCGTTGTTTACAATCAGCAATTCGAAATCGGACGATTTAGAGATCTTGCAGTTTGGTTTCCGGAATATCGGGAAAGGCTTACCAAGTTGATTGAGCGAGTTTGGGATCAGATGATAATTTTTAAAGATTATTACATGCATCCAGATTTTAATGGATCCATTTCGATCAAGGCGGTGCTACCAGTATTAGTTCCTAAACTAAGTTATAAAGATTTGGCAATCTCTCGAGGGGATGAAGCTTCCGCTATTTGGAATGAAATGGTTCAGCTGGACGAGAGTGAAGAAAAAGAGAAAGTCATTCAAGCTTTGAAGGAATATTGTAAGTTGGATACTTTGGCGATGGTCGAGATTCATCGGGTGTTGGAGGGGCTATGAGGAAGGAGCTTAGGAAAATTGATGGGCAAAGAGATTTATTTGTCGGAGTACTTGTGCGGGAAGGAATTAAAAGTGGTTATAAGGGACGCTCGCTTGCTACATTGTTAATAAGAGATGTACGCCGAGTTTCGGATGATAAGCTAGTATGTGATCATCTTTGGTTAAACAAGACTAAAGCACTTTCTGAATTAGATTTGTCCGTTGGTGCTCAAATACAATTTGCTGCGCGTGTAAAGCAGTATTCAAAAGGCTATCTAGGAAAAAGAGAAAGCCTTAAGAAGGAAATTAAACAAGATTATAAGTTGTCTCACCCGACGCAGGTTGCGCTTATGCAAAGTAATATTATGAATTCTGAGTCTAAATTGATTATTCGCAAGGCAAAGTGAAGAATCTAGGGTGAAATAGTAAAAGTATAATCTTGATTCAATGTCACATTGAGAGTTGTCACCCCGTTTGGAAAGACTATCTCCGTACTTTTTGAAAGTTCGTCTGAGGAGATAATTTCAGATAGCTGATAACTTCTGCTAACAGTAATCCAGAATCTAGGATTCGCGGAAAATGAGGTCCGGAAATTGGCAAGTGCACTTGTGGCATATACTGGTTTATCGTCCATGGCGATACCGATTGCATAGTTTCCAAATCCAATTGTGTTATCAGAGTCGATTGATAAGTATCCAGGAGCTCCCGAAATAGTTTGATTAACAAAACTCGCTTGACCCCCATTAGACGTAAAGTTTACCATATTTAGAGATTCTGGATCCGCGTTCAGAAAGGTTTCCGGATTGAGGATGATTCCAGCTGCTAAGTGACTGTTTCGGCTCCAATAGAAGCTGTATTCAGATCTCCAGGATAGTTCTGCATACTCCTCTCGAAAGGCATGAGTAGTTAACCAAGCCAACGAATATACCTCGGATGTATGTTGGTCTGTTTGAAATATCGTAAAGTCTGCTGCTTGCACTGTGTTGTTGTGCAGTACGACAGTGTATTTGGAGTTACTTGTTATTAGTTCTTCTTCCAACATACTTGCGACAGATCTTTCGTTAAGGCCATCCTCAGAGCTTCCACCGCAAGAAATTAGTCCACTAACTACGAGCAATGCTAGGCTGCTACTTAATAATATCCTTTGAATCCCTTTGAACATTGCGTGACCTTTATAAATTGGAAATATCTGTCGTATCGAATTAAGTTAGTCGGGGGGTAGGTCAGATACCTTTAGAGAGAGACGCTCTATTGATTAGAATATATTATAGTTTTTCTTCCATAGACTTTAAATAATTTTACGAACTATATGAACGTCATTTAATTATAATTTGAGTGGGAATATGAAATTAGCAGCTCATAATTTTAAACTATTTCTTCGATTAGTCTATTTACCGTTACCAAAATAAACTCAGATGGTTACCAACAATCAGTTAACTGTTTGAAGTTTACCAACTCATTTTACCTTAAAGTTTTTTGACTCCTTTGACGACCATAAGTGTCTGGATGTATTCGAAATTGCAGTGATCTTAAAAAGGATATTTAGGATGGACAAACACAACGACCCTCAAGATCTACCTACGAATTCGTTGGAGAACTTCGAATTGGAAGCATCAATTAACTTAATGTTAGAGAGCCCTTCAATTAAATATAAAAATCTTTTTGTTGATACATTACTCTCAAGTTCACTTATCGTTTTAATAAGTGATTTTATTCATGATGGCTCTGATGCGTTTAACGAAGAAGGATGTTTTGCGTTATCTCAACACGATAATATCCCATTGGTGACTTTTGAAGACGATTCAGGAGATGTTGTATTTCCAGTTTTCACAAGTGTTTCATACGCAGAAAATTTACCATATTTCGAAGGTTACATTCCGTTAATTGTTCCGGCGATTGAAGTTTTGGAAATGGCCAAAACAATGAATTGCGATAAGCTGACTTTCAATTATGAAAGTTCTGAAATGGTAGAATTGGACGAGGTTTTGCTAGATTCTATCATATTCAGACTTGTTTCAAATGGGGAACTTTCGCTGCAATCTACATATCTGCGAAAAAAGCCGACGGCGGGCGATTCGATATCGCCAGTTACTTCTTAGTAGGCTTTTAGACTAGTCGGTGTGGGATTGTAAGTTTGTTAGATTTTAATAGCCCTTGGCTATTGAAAGGCTAGTCGTTGTTACACTTCAAAGTATTAACTTAATGGAGCTGGAATAAAATAAATATTCCAGCGCCCGATAAAATTTAAATGAATGATCTAGGCAACTTTATTAAGCTGCTCACCGACGCCTGCAGGATTTGCCTGAGGTGCTGGTGCGCTGCTAGCTGCCGGCTGACTTTCTTTTTCATTTTCTTTTACTTTCGGCTGGCTAACTTGTGGTGGTGGCGGGGTTGCTGAAGATACTGGATTAATCGACATAATTTAACTTCCTTATTATTAAAGATTAGGTAACAGTACTTAAGTTTGTACTTCTTCGATTTAATCTCGACTAAAATACGCGTTATCTTTAGTTTTTCATTAAAATATCGCTTAATAGTTTTATGTCGGCATACATAAATACGCGATTCTAATTTTTAGGTAGTTGTAATTAGATGGGATAATAACATTTTCTGTTTGAAAACGAGAAAAAAATCTCATCGGTTCAAGTTGCTCATTTTGCTTTTATGGACACCCCACAAATTTTTAGAGGGTTGTCATCGTTAATTTATGTTGAGGGAGAGTCCTTCCAATTAGAGATAATAGAACGGAGAATTAAATTAGGGCTATTAAAGTCCTATAAGAAATATAACTAGTTTTGAATTGCAATTTTCTAACCATCCAGATTCGTTACGAATAAAAATATTGAAGTAAGTTAGGCTTTAATTGGATTAGAGAACGCAATTTTAAGGTTTTATAATGGATTCATATTTACTTCTAAATATTTCTGAATGGCTTCAGTCCGCGCTGATTTTCGTTGTTGTATTTGCGAACTTTCCACAGTGGATTAAATTGGTAAAGACAAAATCTAGTGCAGATTTTTCAATTAGCACTTGGGTTCTCTATCTTGTGTGTAGTCTAATTTCAGTATTTTATGCCATTATGAGTCAAATAGTACATGGTAGTAGCGGCTCTTTACTATTTTCTACAAGCTCTAACCTTATCGCCAACGTTGTGACAATGTTTTTAATTTTGAAGTATCGAAGGTTTGATCAACGTTTAATTTCAATTTACAAGCGTGACCATCGATATTCTCATATAGAATCGATCAATTTCGGCACTCCTTATGAGGTTGATGTTTATGATTCAAGAGAAATCTCATGACTTCATCATTTCCACTTTAAATGTTTCGAATCGATTTGGATAATTCTGGATAATCTTAACTTAACTGCGGTGATGTTGTGGCGAAACACAGCCTCCTTCAAAATTGCAGACGCGGATATTCAATCACTCTATGTTCATTATATTTGTATTCACTGTTTTTTGAGGGACAAATCTGTCCTTATTTGTTAGGCTCTCTGCATTATTCAAATTAAATTGATCCTTATGAACTACCTGAAACTTTATTTTGTGTGCATGTTCCTTGGAACGACATCCTCTGTTTACGGACAATTAGTAAACGATCTATCAACACTTACTACGAGTGGAACGGCGGAAATCGAAGTTCCTGCTGATGAGGCTAAGGTTAGCTTATCAATCGTTACTGAAAATAAAGATTCCACGGTGGCGTTGAGTGAAAATAATACATTGGTTGCCGAGGTGATACAATCTCTAAAGGATATTGGTTTAGGTAAGGACGAATATCAAAGTGGAAATTTCCAGGTGCTACCACAATATGCTGACAATAAGTTTGGTATCACAGAACAAATCATCGGGTATAGTGTAACTAATAACATAAACATAACAACTCGACGTATTGAATTATTGGGGAGAATTATTAGCGATTCTAATAAAGCTGGAGCTAATCATGTCAACTCTATAAGTTTTGGTTTAGCAGATCCTCGAACTAAAAGGAATTTTGTTATTGAGCAAGCGACTAAAAATGCGATAGAAGATGCGAAATTTTTGGCAAAAGCAGCTAGTGTTAGCTTGGAAAAAATCCTATCTTTGAGTGTCGATAATGCATCGAATAATATTGTTCAACCTCGTAATACCTTTCACGGACAGGAAGGTTTTAGCAGTTTGAAAAAAGTTTCTCTCCCGCCGATTGAGCCAGGAAATACCACTATTCGTTCTACTGTTACTGTTACCTATCAAGTAGGCCCAACAAGTAACTAATCTTTTTTTGAAGAAATTTACTCGTATGTAAATTCTATAGATAAGGAGTTCTGAGATGGAAGACGAAATTATTCATAACCGTAATTTGAAGACCTTTAGATATCTGAAAGATGGCCGTGAGAACTATCTCAGTTATGAAATAAAGGGTGATTCTTTGGATTTAACTCATACTTTTGTTGATCCGGGTTGTCGCGGCCAAGGTATTGCAGGAGCTCTCGTTTCTACCGCGTTGAGGTTTGCAGGTGAAAATGGTTACAAGGTGATCCCATCATGTAGTTACGTTGAAATTTTTATTAAAAGACATGAAAAGTGGAAATACCTCGTTTCTTAGCCTTCAATCGGCATTTGACCTAGGATCGGACCTTAAGGAAGAGTTGTCTTTTTTCGCATAATCATTAACTAACAATTGCTTGGACTCTTCCAACTTTTCCATCGACTAATTTAACTTTTATTCCGTGTGGATGTGTGGGGGAGTTGGTTAAAATTTCTTTAACAATACCTTGAGTGAGTTTGCCTGTTCTTTGATCGCCTTTTTGCACGATTTGAACTTCTAGACCAGCAAAAATGGCGGAGCGTATTGGTGTCGACATTGGAACTCCAATTGTTTGTGAATAGTTACCTTATGTTATGTCTCTGCTTCGCTTACACGGTACCTAACTACTAATTACGCAATTCGAGACAGTCAAATTGAATATCTCCTTGTATTCTCTGATTTAATGGTTACTAGTTACTTATAAAGAATCTTTTAATTCAAGAGGTGAAATGAGCGATAACTTACATGATTTAGCACACGATTTTCCAGAACATAAGGATAAGATTCATGAATTTAAAATTTCTGATAGTCATTTTAGAACTTTGTTCGATGAGTATCATGATTTAAATAAAAAAATACATCGAGCGCAGTTAAGGATAGATATTCTTAGTGAAGAGGAGGAGGAAGAGTTAAAGAAGGAAAGATTACTACTTAAGGATAAACTTTTTTTAATGTTAGAAGGTAAATAGAATTATGAAACAAATAGTACAGACTACAATAAAAGAAGTAATGACACCTTCTCCACATAGCGTTGGTGAAGAACTTAGTCTAAAAGATGCTGCTGTTATGATGAAAGATTATAGCATTCGACATCTACCAGTCAGGAAGGGTAGGGAAATTAAGGGTATATTGTCCGAGCGTGATATTGATTTTGCGGGACGAGTTGATAAGAAGCCTTTAGAGAATATCAAAGTTGAAGATGCATGCAGTACAGATTTGTATATCGTCCCTTCTAATACGTTGGTTTCGGAAGTGGCTCGTACGATGAGCGAGTTAGGAATCGGTTGTGCGATTGTCACAGAAAATGACGCACTAGTTGGAATTTTTACGAGCGTAGATGCCTGCAGGCTCTTGGCAGAGACTTTAGATTCCAAGCATGGCCATTAAGCGTTAATAGTCTGTCCCGCCATTTTTGCTGAACTGACGATAGCCTTCAGGCATTTGAGAGTCTGATTATTTATACTTTTCCAACGAAGTCTTCGATTGAGAGATAGCGTTCACCGGTATCATAGCAAAATCCGAGGACATTACTGTTCGGCTGAAGTTCAGGAGCTTTTTTTGCAATCGCGGCGAGTGTTGCACCTGAAGATATCCCTACTAGTATACCTTCTTCTCTGGATGCTCTACGCGCATAGTTTTTCGCGTCTTCGCCGGAAACCGTAATCGTTCCATCGACGAACTGGACGTGTAAATTTTCGGGGATGAATCCGGTCCCAATACCTTGAATGGGATGTGGGCTATGGGTTCCACCTGAGATGACAGGTGATTCTTCTGGCTCTACTGCGTATGCCTGTAGCTTAGGAAATCGTTCTTTGAGAACCTCTGCGCAAGCTGTGAAATGTCCACCAGTACCAACGCCTGTTATCAAATAGTCAAAGCCTTCTGGAAAATCGGCAATGATCTCCTTCGCGGTCTGTTGTCTATGGATAGCAATATTAGCTGGGTTTTTAAATTGTTGCGGGATCCATGATTTTGGAATTGATGCTGCAACTTCTTCTGCTTTTGCAATTGCACCTTTCACACCGAGTTCTTTTGGCGTTAGTATAAGTTCTGCGCCGTATGCCGCCATTAATTTTCTTCGTTCTATCGACATGGATTCTGGCATCACTAAAATAACTCTGTATCCCTTCACAGCGGAAACCATCGCAAGACCTATTCCCGTATTTCCAGAAGTAGGCTCTACTATAACGCTATCCTCATCTAAAACTCCTCGTTTTTCAGCGTCCTCAATCATCGACAGGGCAATTCTGTCTTTGATACTTCCACCTGGATTGGCGCGCTCTAGTTTTATCCAGACATTTATCTTGAACTCTTGGAAAAGCCTATTGATTTTCACATGGGGCGTTCCCCCTATAGTCTCAAGTATTGATTCAACTTTCATATTAAAATCTGCCTTTCATTTATTAGGATGGTTTTTGAGCTTCCGATAAACCGGTCTTTTAAGCCTAGCATAAAGGGAAATATTGTAAATTATAAAGTGATGCACATGATTGAATCTCAGCCTAAAACTAATAATGGTTCTAGTGCGTTTGCGAGTTAATCGATCTTAATTTATTGAGAAAGTTCTACTTTCCTATCTTAAGCTTTCAGTTGAAGAGGTGGAAGATGGTGAATTTTCATTTGGCCGTAACTCAATAGGAGGTTGAAAATAGAGACATTACAAAAATATCAACATGTAGACTGTTGCTAAAACAAGTTGCAAAAAGGCGAAAGGGAGCGCAGCTTTTATGAAACCTGAGAAGCTTAATCCAAGCTTATTCTTTTGAATAATCGTTACAGCGACAACAGTTGATGCAGAGCCGATCGGAGAGATGTTCCCTCCAAGATTTGCGCCAAAAATGACTGCCCACCATAGAGGGGAATTGGAACCGCTGACTTCTGGACTTGCGGATAAAATTTTTCCGAGTACTGCGGCAAGCGGAATATTGTCGGTAACCGAACTTGCGATTGCTGATAACCATAATAGTCCCGTTGAACCAATATTTGGACCAAGTGAAAGTACGCTTTGTATGCCTGTGCCAATGGTGTTTAAGACTCCTGCATGTTCCATCGTATTGATTACGACAAATAGGGTTAAGAAAAACCAAATAAGATCCCAATCAAGTTCAGCGTATAGACGATCTGCTTCATGTTTGAATACCCATAGAGATAGAATTCCAAAACTCAAGGCAATATATCCCAGACCAAGTTCATTGAGGTAGGGCAGGTAGGATGCTGTAGCGAATAGTAGTATTAGAAAAACAAAACTGAGAGCGCTCAGTTTAAAGAATAGCGGACTTTTAATAGTATCGTTTTCATCAAAGCTTAAAACTAGCTTAAGAGCTTCTTCTTTTCCTCTTTCGTCCTTTATACTTGTGATGCCAAAGAGCTTGGAACCGAGTAGTACCGATCCAATACTTGCGACTGTTACTAAAGGTGCAGCTTTGATAAAGAATTCCACAAATGAAATCCCAGCCAGGTTCCCAATTATAATATTAGGAACTGAGGATATAAGAGTTAAAAGACCACCTACGTTGGTTAAAAATCCTTCAATTAATAAGAAACCAAGAAGAAGTTCAATTCGCTTTAGTTTTTGTAGGGAAACTGCAGTTAGTGATCCAATTATGACCATTGCTGTCACATTACTTAACAGGGCTGAAAACAAAACAGTTAAAACGCTATAGTAATAGAGCAATTTTTGAGGGTCGCCTTTAGATAGTTTCGTGACTTTTAAAGCTATCCAAGAGAAGAGCCCAGACTTGGAAGTCACGTCTACAAAAAGGCTTGTTCCAACGATAATAGAAATAACTTCCCAGTCGATTGCAGTTATGAATGTCGGGATATGGATACTTTCACCAAAAACATTGTGAA
This sequence comes from uncultured Bdellovibrionales bacterium, assembly GCA_964472005.1. GTDB lineage: Bacteria > Bdellovibrionota_C > UBA2361 > SZUA-149 > DAOLCO01 > CAYYIQ01. The sequence goes on from CAYYIQ010000029.1 coordinate 19,436, forward strand.
TGTCTCCGATGGGCAATATGCCAAATATATCTGCAAATAAGACGCAAAAAACAGCAAACGTGCCAGTTATTACGGATTTTTTAGCATGGATTTTTTCTTCGAACGCTAGACATAAAATCATACATAAGAGCAATATCGAAAAAACGAGTGTGATAATTTCTGTTGGTTGATGATGCATGGCTTATTGGTAATTACAGCATTAATATATGCTTATTCTTAAATTCTATTGCGCACTCGTATGACATCGCATCCATCGCAAGGTGACTTGGATCTTTTGAATTTACAATTAGAAGATCGATTTCTTTACCTTCCATCGCGTGTTTTATTTCACTTAGGGCGTGGCTGATTTTTACTAGGCCGAGTATTTCTATTTCTGGAAACTTGCTCGCAAGTTCATTGCGAACGGTCTCGATGAATTCGGTGGGGAGCTTCAGCAATTCATCGTAAATAGTTTTAGTGGCTATGTCGGAGTCAATCTCAGGAATCTTTTCAATTACTTCGATATATCGCTTGAAAGTGTGTCTATCTTCGATATGGTTTAGGTAAATTTGGCCATTGGGCTTAGCAAAGAATACTCCCCAATTAATCAACCCTTGAGAGTCAATCAAGTGATGCGCTGCGACCAAAATCTTAGTATCTTTAGACTTGTCACTGGGTAAATTTAGTCCGTTTGCTGGTAGTAATAGTATTGGAGTATTTATCACTTGCGTGATTGTTTCTATGTAAGGACTAAGGCCATACAGTATATCTTGCTCGGGCGTTTTGATCGCTCGTTCGACTACTATTAGATCTGGTTTACAGATTTCAATTTGTTTAAGCATATCTTGGATAGAGGCGAATTGGGAGTCTAATAGAATCGACCATTCGTATTGCTCGGAATACTCTGGTAACAAAGAGGAGACATTTTCTTGAGTTCTTTTCGAGTGCTCTATCCCAAGGGATGTGATCAGGCATATATTAGAAACTTTTACTTCAGAGTAATTAAAGCCTTCCTTAAATGCGCTTTTGAATTGGGAAGTAAAATTATCAAGTTCCACTCATCCCTCCTATTTTTTTTCTGTGCCTGTATTCATTGCTAAAGAGGGTAACATATCAAAATGGTATCGACGATACCCTAATTTTACTAATTGTAATTAGCCGATCAGCACTTCGGCACTTTAGAATAAAAATATTTCCAGCGCTGAAAATATTTAATTAGAGCCGGGTGCTGACAGTGGTTCAAATTTATTTTTCAATGTCGGTTTTTTTTAGAGCGATTTCTAGTTCGTATGAGTGAGGGGTTTTTGGGATAAGTCAGCTTTTCGTAAGATTAGGAGAAGAAGAAACGTTGTATGTTTTTTATAATCTAGACAAGCACGAATGCTTCATTTATTAAGAGAGACCGCCTCTCAATAAATGCAATTTGATACTAGTCGTAATTTTATGAAAAGTTTAAAACGACCAAATTAAACTTATTACTGGAACTACCTTCCCATCCAAGATGCTGAAGATAATGTTTAAATCTAACTTTTTGTAAAATTGTTTAACGACTTGGTAAAAAGATAATATTCGGGAGATTGAAGATGCTTTTATTAATAGTTACTTTCTAAAGAGTATTTATGCTATGCTTGAGTTCCTGATAAAATACAATATTATGAAAAATTTAACGCGTCTTTTAAAAACTATAACAGTACTTTTTAGTTTTTCACTTTCTTATAATGTCACAACTTGCTGCGCCCAAGAAATTGATGAAGCTCCTCCTCGTGATAGCGAGCAGGAGAAATATGTAACAGAGCGTAACTTTTATATAGACCGCCCAGGTCCTTTAAAACACGTTGAAGATAGAATCGGAGAGAGGGGGAATCTCGTAGAAAATAATGCATTTAATAGCAACATTAAGTCTTTGGCCGAAAATTTAGCGGTTGATGCTGAAGTGCTATTTGACGGGAAAACCTCTGGAGCAACGGTGGAAACCAAAGTTCTGGATGATCAGGTTATTTTAAATGGGATTGTGTCTAGCCAGGAGGAGCGCGAAGTTTTAGGAGAAAAAATTGCAGTAGATACGGGGCTTTCTGTCGTGAATAAAACAGAAGTTGGAGATTCTTCCAACTTTTATACTTTGGCAAATTCTTTTGCAAGCGATGTCCTATACAGCATTCTGTTTTTATTTCTGGTATTCATTTTAATAGCTATTATCGCCATTACTTTTCGGAAATCAAGTTCCGCAAAAAAAGGTAGAGAAACCGCCGAATAACTCCTAATTCAGGTATTCTCATTCCCCATTCTGGAACGACCTTCCAGTCTAACCCCCTGTGTAATTGAGGTGTTCAGA
>CAYYIQ010000030.1:0-17839 GCA_964472005.1 uncultured Bdellovibrionales bacterium
TAATTTTCAAAGTTAAACCGTTTGGCCAACGAATGAATGAAGTGTTGCCGGCGAGAAATGAATGATCTAGATCTTTTGGCAATGTTTTGAAATCGGAAAATGGATTCTCAAAATTTGTCGGTTCGTTAAAACTAAAAGGAATTTCCGCGTCTTTTTCGTATTCGAAAATGTTTTTTAGATCGGCTTTCAATTGTGGGGATTCAGAATTTTCTTCTAATTGAAACTTGAAAAAGGGATGCATGGTCAACATCGCGGGTGTCGCGACTGCTGTGGTTGATTCAGGGACTTCCACGCCAACTTCTATAATTAAATCTTGACCTTCAAATTTATAAGTGATTTTTGAGTTATGAGGAAATGGATAAGTTGGAGGAAGTCTATCTTTCGTTAATTCATAGACTATCTCACCCTTGGTTTTTTTTGTGATGTCCCAAGTGTAGTAATGGTGGATACCGTGTATGTAGACCTGCTTGGGATCGATTTCGTCAGCATCAAGGTCTTCTGGATAGGGCATCAAATAATTTTTACCCTGAAATGGTAAAACTCTATCTACTAAACGTGAAAAAACGATCGGAGCTGCAAAAAATCCACCTTTGGTTCCTGGCTTAGTGTCTTCTTCTTTAACTTCGCTAGTAATTAAAGTTTTATTTAGATAGATGTTCCTTAGGATTGCGCCACGATTCGTCGCTTCCAAGGAAAAAACATCATTTGATAAGTGATCAATTATTTCAGATTTAACTCTTGCCATTTACTGCCTTTAAAATTTATGAAAGTTGAAAGAGCGCATTAATAGGATCTAATTTGTGCTCGACCTTTACACCCTTTGCTGGATTTGCCGCAAGGTGACTTAAGATTTTGAAAATAGTTTCAGTTTCATTCTCAAGTTTCAATGCGCTCGCGACTTCAGTTGCTTTAAATGATTTTCCTCTATTTTCATTTAAATGTTTTGTGATAGCTTTTTGAATTTCAATTACTTTAGTTGCAGCTTTTTTGCCTGCTTCAACTCCTGGTTGATGATAAGCGTTGATATTGACAAATGATGCGTAAAACCCAACCGCTCGATCAAAGAGTGCGATAAGTGCACCAAGAGTTCTCGCGTTCAACTCTTCAAATGTAATTGTTAGAGAGGTTCGATCGTTTTCAAAGAGAGCTTTCCTAGTCCCTAAAAAGAAACCTGATAAATAGTCACCAGATGTTATTTCCCCGTCTTCTACAGTTAGCGGGTTAATGTCCGTATCTTGTGAATAGTCTTTTAAAATCTCTATGAACGTTGCAAAAAAGTTGGGAACGCCTTCACGAAGTTGCTGAACGTATGCGTGTTGGTCTGTAGAGCCTTTGTTTCCATATACTGCAATGCCCTGATGAACAATATTTCCGTCTAGGTCTTTTTCTTTCCCAATCGACTCCATTACCAATTGTTGCAAGTACTTGCTACAAAGCATAAGTCGGTCTTTATAAGGAAGCACGACCATATCCTTTTTACCTTTGCCGTCTGTAGCAAAATACCAAGCAGCTGCGAGTAGTAAAGCTGGGTTACTTTGATAATCGTCTTCACGGGTGCATTCGTCCATTAGGCGACCACCTTCAAGAAATCCGCTAATATCAATTCCTTGTAACGCAGCTGGGAGTAGGCCAACTTGGCAAAATATAGATGTTCTTCCCCCAACCCAGTCCCACATGTAGAATTGCTTCAACCAGCCGTTCTCCTTGGAATAGTTGTCTAGCTTGCTACCTTCGCAAGTGAGAGCAACCGCGTGCGCAGAAAATTTTAAACCAGAATTTTTGTAGAAGTTTTCAAATTCTAGCATCCCGTTTCGAGTCTCTACTGTCCCGCCCGATTTCGATACGACAATGCATAATGTTTCATCAAGCGCATGTTGGAGTTGGAGATAGAGTCTTTGAATCCCGTCGGGATCAGTGTTGTCGCAGAAGTAAATGCTTAATTCATCATCGATTGTTCCAAGTGCGTCCGATACCAATTGAGGGCCTAATGCTGATCCACCAATACCAATAATTACGACGTTTTGAAATTTGCGGCCTTTCTCACCTTTTATTTTATCGTTGTGAATTGCGGTAGCGAAATCTTGGACTTCAAGAATCGAATTTTGTATCGCGTTTTTGATCTCATTACTTGGAGCAAGCTCAGGTGTTCTCAACCAGTAATGTCCTACCATTCTTTTTTCGTCTGGGTTCGCAATCTCACCTTCCTCAAGTTTTTTCATCGAAGAAAGTGCGGCGGAAAATTTTGGTTTAAATGAAGTCAGAAAGTCTTGAGGGAAATTTATTTTAGAAGTATCTAAGGAAAAGCCTAGGTTTTCAATGCGTAAATAGTTTTTGCAAAAGTTTTGCCAAGTATTCTCAGTGCTCATGTTTTGTTCCAATAGTTTTACTTTAAAATCGTCTTACTATGATAACCTCTAGGTCAATTAAGGACTAGGAAAATATTTAAACGTTATTATGCCCTAAAATTAACTTGGCGAGCTGTTCCGTATCATATCTGACATTAAATTTTCATTTATTATTCGAGATCGCTGCAAATTCAATCGGTTTGTTTCATTAAATAGTGGAGAAGAAAATGATTAAAAAATTATGTCTAATATCAATCATCTGTAGTGCTAGTTTAGTGTTTGCAGAGTCTTCCAGCGTTACTATCAATATGGAACCAGTTATTGCCAGTATCGCAGACAAAGGAAATTCAAAGGTGCTTGCTTACAGTAGAGGTAGCACGGTTACGGTATATGGCATTGTGACGAGCGAAGAGATGAAAGAGGAAGCAGTACGAGCCCTCAAGTCCCAGGCTGGAGTTGAGACAGTTGAAGATCTTATCGTGGTAAATCCGACATTTGGAAAGAAAATTCCCACTGATGCGGAGCTGAAGCATTCCATTGAAAATGCGCTTAAAGATTTAGGTACTGAATTTGAAACTCTTGAAGTAACTAAAGGTGAAGTTTTCATTTCTTCTGATTTAGCGTCATTTAGGGAGGTTGATCAAATGTTAGCGACTATTTTAGGGATAGACGGAGTTAGAGAAATAAAGACTTCAACTTTAGTAAATGGGAAACCCTACCTAAGTGATGTAACTAAAAATTACTAAATGTTCAGTATTTACAGTTATTTAAGATGGTTATTTACAAGTAGCTTAAAGCTAGGCTAGACTGTAAACCTATTTTAAATGTAGTTCTAAGAATATTTCATCTTGTGAGGATCTTGTTCTTAGTATAAACGTTTGAAAAGGCTAGGAATTTCACCTCTTAATGTAACTAATATATGTCATCAAGTCAGAAAAGCTCAAAATTATTTGATAAAATCAGACCTTTAGACAGGGAGTACAGCGCAAAAGAAGTTCAGGCGATAATTCGTGCTCTAACTGGCAATACTGAAAAGATCGGATTAGCACTTTTGAATTACTATTCGCGAACAGATCTTGTCGGACCTTCGGGGCAAACTCGTCAAAGAGGTCGAGCGAAGTATTGTTATTCTGATGTTGTTCTTCTAGGTTGGTTATTCAGGCTGAAACAACAAGGCCTAGCAGTAAATAGGTTTCGTAGAGGGATTGCATACCTTCGAAAAAGATTACCAAAATTGCATCAGAATCCAAAAGACATGCTGTTAATCACAGATGGAGAACAACTATTTCTTAAGCATCGAATTGAAGATCGCGAAGGTATTTTAGAAGTTCTTACTGGAGAGTGGGCTGGCCAATATCGTTGGGCGTATCCAATCGGATCTTTGATACAAGAAGTAGACGAAGCGATTGAAACCTCACTTAAAAAAGCTGCATAAGGAAATTGCTAGTGAAATTTTCAGAAAGAGAGATTTTTGCAACTCATCAAAACGATAGTATTGCGGCAATCAAAGCTGTTTCAGAGTTAGAAGATCAATTAATTACAACGGTAGATATTCTTGAAGCCTGTACTAAAGCGGGTGGAACAATTTATGCTTTTGGAAATGGTGGTTCGGCCTGCGAAGCGATTCATCTTGTTGAAGAGCTAGTTGCACGTTATTTAATGGAGCGACCTGGTATCCGAGCACAGCACTTACTTGATGTTGCGACTACGACTTGTTGGGGAAACGATTATGATTTTCTCGATTCTTTCAAAAGACAAATTGAAACCTTTGTTACCGATAAGGATGTTGTAGTAGCTTTTTCAACATCTGGAAATTCTGAAAATGTTATTCGCGCGATAGATGCTGCTAATAAGAAAAATGCAAAAACTATTTTGCTCGGTGGTAAAGACGGCGGAAAATGTCGAGAGATGGTAACGATTCCACTCGTCGTCAACGCACCAAGAACCATGCGCATCCAAGAAGCTCACATGTTACTGGTACATCTAATGGTTCATCTTTTAGAAAACCGATTATATCCCGAAAAAGCGCAACCCTAGTCACTGAGTGTGTGTCTCTGTGGTCGCCTAAAATAAAGACACCTACGCCCAATACGACTACATACAACCAACCCACTCCTTACTACTTCCCGGTGTTATTATTTTCTTCAAAAAAGCTTATCAAGCTTTTCGTCATTTCTTTTTTTGGTGGTGATTTCTCAGTGAATAGTTGGAATTGTTCGAAGCCTTGATGAAGTAACATCCTGATTCCAGGGATTACGGCGGCGCCCAATTGGTTTCCTATGGTTGTAAGTTCTGTGTCTGCGGTAATCATTTCGTAGATCACATGTTTTTCATTAAGTCCCTTGTATGGGAAATATGGAATTTTCAATTGAGGAGTAGCGTTAACGATGAGATCGAAACCTCTAATATTATTGGGTGAAAGTTTAGATGCATCGATATAGTCGACATTAAATATTTGAGAGACGTCTTTTGCTCTTCTTATAGTTCGATTTGTTATTGTAATGTTCGCGACATTCATTTTTTTAAGTGCGTAGATTGCAGCTCTAGCAGCACCTCCCGCACCAAGTATTAGCGCAGAAGAATTAGAGTAGTTTGGTTTAATTTCAAGCAAGCTGTTTTTAATTCCTAGCCAATCTGTGTTGAATCCAAAGAGCTGTTCGCCGTTATTAATAATCGTATTTACGGCTCCAATTTCCGATGCGTCGACATTTATTGCATCCAGAAATTTAATAGCTTCTTCTTTAAATGGAATAGTTACGCTGTATCCTCTAAAACCCATTCCAATCATTGCCTCAATAGGAAGTTTTAGATCGTTTACTTTGAATGAGTGATAGGTAAAATTAAAATCGGCGATTTTGAAACCGGAGTTGTGTAAGGTGCAACTATATTGAGATGGATTTGTTGCGAGTAGGCCACATATATAGGGCGAGGAAAGTTTATTCCAATTAGTTTTAATCTTCATTTTAGTGCCTTAATGCAGAGTCGGTCAATGAGCTTCTTTCTGAATGAGACTGCTTTACTGAGCAAAATACGAGTAATTATGTTTATGGTACAGCTTTATATTCTATTTCAGTAAGTTCGAGTAAATGTCGATAATACTTAAATGAATAATGATTATAACTACCTCGACACTCCAAATATAATTAAGCATAGAGCTAAACAAAGTTTTTTTCAATCATTGGTTTGGGAAAACGTAGTATTAAGGGTTCTGATAGAGTCTGTTATTGCTTTTGTTCTTTTCGAAGCGATTTTGAATTTAATAGTGTCGGAACCACTCAGGCAAGAATTGGTCGTTCAAATGGCTGTGTTGTGCAGCGTTGTAATCTTGATGATGTTCTTTGACCAATATTTTTTCTGTCAAAGTATCCAAAAATGGGAACAGTCGTTTTTTAGTGCGATCTCGGGAGAAATCAAAAGTGCGACTAAATTCTTGGACGAAATTTCCAATAAGAAATTTCGTCCCCCACAATCTCTTTACGAATTAAGATATGCTGAATTACTTTACATGCAAGGTGAAATTGAGGCTGCTGATAAGCTGATAGAATTAGCAATTGAGAGTGGTGCAAGACATTCAGATTGCGACTTGGTTAAGAAGCGCGGACATTTATTTTCGAATGAAAACGAAACCATTAAAGATGGGCCTGAATATAGAGTTCAACATCCTCTGGTACATCTAGAGGAAGCTATGATTTCACTGTTTAAAAATGACAATCGTAAAAATGCCTCATCTGAAATCGAGGCAGTGATGAAATCCCCTCCGATGATGCACCCGTCGCTCGCAAATAGTTATGATTTATGCCACCTTTTACAGCTTTGTATTGGGTTGCATACTGGTAAGTCTGATGAAGTGATCTTTCAGCTGAGTGGATTATTAGACTACCTTAAACTTCAAATTTCAAGTTCTCCAGGATTAAGACCATATCTAAGCTTCGCCTATTTAGAGCGGGCGAAATACTACGCAAGAAGATCTTCAACAAGGCAACTCGCCAAAGCAGACTCAATGATAGCTTTAGCAATCTGCCGCTACCCAGCTCACATAAAAATCTCACAAGAACTGTCGGTTAGTTAGCAACGGGCTAATGGTGTTAGTTCGATTTTTGCTTTTGTGTGCGTGGTGTATTTTATGTTCGTGTTGATTTTTGTGCCTCTGTGGTCGATTAAAAAATCCACTCGAACATAAAATACGGCACACACAAAAAACTTAAGCTTTGCTGATCTGTACGATACGTTGGTCGCCATGTCGTTTAGTGAATCCTTCGTTGTCTAAATGTTCGAGGATTGTGACGGCTATGTTTCTACTGGTCGAAGTTTTTTCTCTGAATTCGTTCAATGAAAAGCCTGTCGCTGGTAGTTCGTTGATTAGGATTATTTTGATTGCATCTAGGTAGTCATATTTAAAGACGTAGGTACTGACGCTACGAACGATTTTTTCCGATTCTAGAAATTTTATTAGCTTGTTTAGTGATTTGTCATCGATTGAAAGATCGCTCGAAAGATTCTTTTTTGCGATATGTCCTGACTGCTCCAAAGTTTTGTTAATTTGATCAATCAGTTTAGCCTCGGCCTCTGTGATTGCAGCTTCAAAGTCTTTTAATGAAATTAATCCATTTTTTATTTTACAAGCAGCATAATGTTCAAATACTTCGCGCAGTAACTTTTCTTCAAAAACAGGACTTGTATTACGTTTGTTCGTTAAAAGTTTTAGAAAAAGACTTAATTGCATGCCACTCGATAGCGGCTTTTCTCGATGATACCGTTTGAGAATTGATTTTGTTGATAATTTAAAATAACTACTCCTGTAGGAGTTTAGCCATAAATCCTTGCCAATCCTAACTAAAGCGAAGTCATCTAATTGATCTTTTTTGAATGAGTAGCTTGAGAGAATTTCAAGGTCTTTAATTGTAACAAGAAGAGGAGCGCTTGTTAATAACTCGGAAATTAGGTTGCCGCTTTTTTCGTCTATTGTTTCTATCGCCTTAGTCGCACCATTCGAGAGTAAATTTCTAAAACTTTTTCTGGGAAGCTTGCCGTCGCGACTTAAGATTACACCGCCCGCTATTGTTTGATTTGTTCGAATAATAAATCTATCCTGCGGAGAGGTGACTACGGGAGTTTTAAAACGGATCTGTGCAGGCCCATTTTCTCCGATTTTTAATTCGTTTTGTTCTAAGGGTATGATTGTCACTTCGCTAGAGAATGTTCCCAGATGTATGAAGTATGTTTTACCCCGCTTAATAACCCCAAGGTCATTTTGGATCCAACAGATTGCAGTCCTAGTTTGTTCGTATACTCCTGGCGTGCATAATACGGAACCTCTTGTAAGTAAGCTTGAGTCCGAGTCTCTTAAGTTGATTGCGGAACTGATATGGGCAGATGTTGACTCTGTTGAGTGTTTGTAGTTTTGAATGCCTCGGACACTAACATTGGTAGATGACGGTTTTGAATGATGAAATAGTTCTAGACTTTCATTCACGTTGATTTTTCCAGAACTTGGAACGCCTGTGACAATGTCGCCATATCCCTTGCTGCTAAAACGGGCTCTAATGAAAAATCTAAAGGCTTTTGAAAGTGCAGCATCGTCCTTGGCAATGCCGTAATCATCGATTATCTTGTCGATTTGATTAGAAAGTTCTTCGATGCCAATTAGTGCTGTATTGGATATTTCGAAAATGTCTGTGTGATCAACAAGCATTTTTTCTAGAAGTTCTTTAATTTCCTCTTTAGCAATTAACTTTGTGGTCTCATCAACTAGATCGATCTTTGTTAGGACCGGAATAATTTTTTTTACGCCAAGATATTTTGCTACATGAAGATGTTCCAATGTTTGCGGCATAATGCCATCATCTGCCGCTATAACTAAAATTAAAATATCTACGCTCGATGCCCCTGAAATTGCGTTTTTAATAAAGTCTTCATGTCCTGGAACATCGATGATTCCAATGATCGTACCTTCTTTTGTTGAGTAGGGTGCAACTGCGAAATCAATACTTAGCCCGCGTTTTTGCTCTTCGGGATGCCTGTCGGTATTGAAATTAGTTAAGTTCTTTACTAAAGATGTTTTTCCATGGTCAACGTGACCTGCGGTTCCAAGGATCAAAGGCGCGATTATAGGCTGGTTCTGACTTTCTGTTTTTATGTCCAAGGCGATTCTACAAAATGTTTTTTATTATAGAAATAAGAAGAGTATCTTCACTATCATCTATTGTTTTCAAGTCAATGATAACTTCAGAGTTAGAAATTCTTGGAAAGACTGCTGGGGTTGAGAATCTTAATTTTTGATTGAAGTTTTCCGATTCAAGTTCCGTTTTAAATTTGAAACTTAAGGCTTTAGAAGGAATTTTGTTAGTGGGGAGTGCTCCACTTCCTAAGTAAGCTGCGCTATCGATTAGGGTGAAGTTTTTATTGTCACCAATTTCTTTTAATATATGCCGACCTCTTTTCTCTAATGTTTCGCTAGTGGTTGATAGTGTTTTGTAAAGTGGAATACTGCTGAGAGTGTCCTTATCGAGAAAAGCTAGCAACGTAGATTCAAGGGATCTCAAAGTCAGTTTGCAAACTCGAAACATTCTACTATAAATATTCTTTCTGATTTTATTAATGTCATCAAAATTACCACTAATAATTCCTGCCTGTGGACCACCAATGAGTTTGTCTCCACTGTAACAACAAAGACTCACTCCTGCTGCGATCACATCTTTTATCGTGTCTTCGTGCGGCAAGCCAAAATCTTTGAGATCAATCAAGGCACCGCTTCCGAGATCTGCTAATACGGGTATTTGATGTTTTTTCCCTAATGCCCCAAGTTCACTAATCGAAGGGTGGGACGCAAAACCCTCAATTTTGAAATTTGACTGATGTACGAAAAGTATCGCGCCTGTGTCCTCGGAAATGGCGTCTTCGTAATCTCTAATATGAGTCTTGTTAGTAGTGCCGATCTCTTTCATTATGCAACCGCTCTCAACGATAATATCAGGCATACGGTATGATCCGCCTATTTCTACAAGTTGTCCGCGGCTAATGATAACTTCTTTACCCTTACAGATTGTATTAAGAATCATGAAAGTTGCAGCAGCGTTATTATTAACAACAGTTGTCGCTTCAGCGCCTGTTAACTCACGGATAATTTCTTCTATTAATTCCTCTCTTGTCGTTCTTGCTCCACTAAGTCTGTCTGCTTGGACTAAATTGTAACCAGCGGCGAGTTCTAATGCTGTGGTAGCGTCTTCCGAAAGAGGTGCTCTTCCGAGACCTGTGTGAAGAATAATGCCCGTTCCGTTAAGAACTGCTTTTTTCAAAGGGAGTTCACGAGAAATGAATGCAGAAATTTCCGTTGCTAGTCGAGTAATTTTTAAGTCATCTTCGGAGAAGGTTTTTTTTATTGTATTTGTGTCGTTGTTTCTTATTTTGTTTAAAACTTTTGAAATGAAAAATTTCTTAACATTTCTTGAAATTTTGAGATCCTGAAACTCTGGAGATTCGAGAAGTTTGCTAACAGCTGGGATTTTTTTTAAGTCAATTTTCATGGGGATGCTAAATTCTATCTTATTTTGAAACGTCAGAACCGAATTATAATGGCGGAGGTGAATGGGAATTGAACCCACCCAAGGCTTATTAGGCCCAGCATTGGTTTTGAAGACCAAGAGGATCACCAGACCCTACGCACCTCCATATTTTGAAAAGCATGTTTTAAACGCAATTAAACATCATTTGTATAGAACGTTTATTAATTTCGATACTTTATCATAATTAGGATGTTATTAAGGGAAAAATGTCTCAGGTAAATAAGCTAATTCGTAATGATGGAATCTTGAATGGTTTAGTCGGGTTTGTTTGCCGTATTTTACAAGAAAAAAAGTGTTCTATTTCTCTAAAAGTTAATATGGTATTGTAATTGTTGAGTTTTATTTGTTTTCGGTTGTTATGTTTGAATAGAGATCGGGTTGATGGAAAAACGTTTATGCTGTGGGTTCTTCCCTTAGAGATAAATCCAGCTTTACCGAAAAATGACTAATAGGGTCCGAAAGATCATATTGAGCCATTTTAGATTAAATTATCAATAACTTAAGTGGGGAAATTATTTAAGTTGCTGCGTAAAATTATCGATTAACTTAATTAGTATTGGTAAACTAGATCGTTATAAAAAGATTTTAATTCTAGATATTTGTGAATAATAAACTAAAATCAAAACTGCAGATGGGTCGACTTATTGTCGTTCTTCTTTGCTGTTTTTTTTCAGGAAATTTATTTGCGCAAAACAATAATGCTAATTCTGGTTCTGGGAAAACTTCATATGAAAAATATGGAGGTCAAAACGTCGAAACTGCTGCAGAGTCGAAAGCTGAAAAGGTCGCAGAAGAAAATATTAAGAGAGCCTATAAAGTTTTAGACTCTTACGTAGAAGATCATGTTGAAGAGATTGCGGAGTTTGGAGCTGATCAAAAAGATAAAGAAACTAGATTTGGTAATGAAGGACCGGAAAGAAATCCACTCGACGAACAAGATGGAAAGTTAAACGAGGCGAAATCTTGGAATGAGTATAAGACTGATAGTAAGATTATCTTAAAAGATAAGACATTCCCTATCTGCATGGAGCCGCGTCTGTTGGCTGAAAAGAAAGATGGTAACTTTCAAGTATATGATTTTGCAAATATTGCATATGCCCTTGCGTGTTACGCGAACTGTCCCGATTTAAGTTTTATTGGTTTGAGACCAAATAAAAATTGGCAGGTTTTTTCGTACTATTGGCCCGAATACCAAGTTAGTGTTAATAAAGCTGGCGCACAAATGATAGATCCAGATATTGTCAATGAAAATCGAGGATCGGAAGAATTGTATCGAAGAAAAACTTCACAAAGTGAAGAGAATGATGACGTTCGTGGGAAGCAAAAGCAAGTCGAACTACTTGAAGCGATGGGTATCCCAGCTCAAGATTCTGAAAAGTTCAAAGACCCAGATTATCACAAGTCTCCGCGAGAATTTCACTTAAGACAAGATGGCGAACTTCGGTATCCAAGTGCAATGAGACCGAACGCATTTTGGCGAGCTGCCAATTCAAGAGAACAAGCATTTGAAGGTTATAAAAATAACAAGCATTGCTTTTTTAACTCATTAGATCTGCCTACAGAGCAAAAGAAGATAATTGCTAATCGCTACGATCAAGGAATCTATGCCATCCTCGCGAGATATCCTGAAACTAGAAAAGATACCGACGAAAAGCGTTACAATGCAACAGCTCCTTCTAATATGAAAGTAGAGGAGTATAAAGATTCTGATGGTGGGTTTAAACAGAACCTCTGTGCTTCTTGGAGAATGGGTACTAATAGCGAGTATTATCAAGAATTAGAAAAAGTCGGTTTCCAGCAGAAAAACGATAAAAGCATGATGGACTATTGCTTGCCTGGTGGTTACGATTTGAGTGGTTCAATGGTCGCAACGCCTGGAACTCCGAATTTGCAGGCGGATGCTGCACGGGTTGCAATGGCTGCAGTTTGGTTTGGTTCTGAAGAATCTGCGTTTAAGAAAATGAATACAGATAAAAAAAGGACTACTAAGTATTCATTCTATGAAAAAAGAAAGAGTTCTTCAGTTAATAGATATGTAGGAGACGAAACATCTCCGGGCGAGAATGAGTCTAAAGTAGTTTTCCTCGATAAGCTCCAAAGAATTTACCCAACTCAGAAAGATAGCGGTGATGCTGATGGCAAGATGGGGGCATCTAGTAAAGGATTTAGAACCGATCAGGGTCAAAGAGGAAGCCAATGTTTCCGGCCTGAAGATATTCCAAACTGGTCTAGTGAAGGTGATACAAATAAATCAGAGTGGCCTTTGGGTTTACAAGGTTCGGTCGAAGATCATTATGGAGAAACTCGGTGGGCTATTTGGAACCGTCGAATTGCTTGTCATTGTGAAGATTTTGGTTTGATCCTTGGCTGTCTCAATATGAATGACGGAGATAGCGACGAGACCGTATTCGCCGGCGTTAAAGAAGTTTTGGAAATGCCACCTGCGGTCAAGAAGGCTATTCCGCTTATTAAAGGATATGCTAATGAGCAAACCCCACCAGACTCACCTGGAAATGCGGACAATGGTTTAGACTTAAATGATCTAACTGTTGATGTTGCGCAATTGGGGTCTGGGAAAGTTAATACTCAAATGCCTCAAGGACAAGAACAAGCGAATAGTCCTGGGGAACAGATTCAGCAAGGCCAAGATCTTATTATCTGTATGCTTGCAGAGGATCGCGACGGGAAACCTGAGGAACAACAACAGCAGCAGCAAGAAGGTCAAGAACAGGCGAACAATGAAAACCCAGAAGGTGGGAACGAGGCCGCACCGGGAGCAGCTCCTCCGGCCGCAGCTCCCCCTCCTATATTTGGGCCGGGAGGGAATCCCTTTGGCCCGGGAGGTATAAACTTCGGGCCGGGTATCACGCCGATAGGCGGCGGCAACCAGGTTTGAACGGGTCCTAACTGTAGGACCTTTGCCGGGGGCAAAGATTTACAAATTAAAACTTCGATAAAAAGGATTGATAACTATAATCCTAAAACCGGAGTATTTAAACTTTCATCGATAGGAAGTCCTTTCGGTTGTACGGGACCTGACTGCCGAACAAAAGCAAACGAGTATTTGAAAATAGGTCCTTCTGTGAATAGTTTTAGTAAGAAGGATTGTTCTGTGATCTATAGGAAGGATGGTCGTCGTGAATTTATTTGCGGTGATTCGATAAACCAAATGCTGCGTAGTCGGGAAAAGGCCTGAGTAGGCGGGACATGCACTTATCCTCCCGGTGGGGGGTCTTACACAGGCGGCGGTTCATCAGGTGGTTCATCTGGAGGTGGTTTCTATCAGCAAGGAGCGAACGGCTTAGAGTATTGTCAGCCGTTGTCGCAAGGTGGTCAACAACAAGCCGGTCAAGGTGGCGGCGGTCAACAAGCAGGTGGAGGTGCTGGCGGTTGCGCCGGCGGTGGTTGAGGCGGCGGTGGTGGTGGCTCTGCCGGTGGCGGAGCTGGAGCAGGAGGTGGCGCAGGTGGGCTAGGTGGAATCCTCGGAGGAGGAGGGGGTGGTCTCGGCGGAATTTTAGGCGGCGGAGGCGGAGGTCTTGGCGGCATCCTAGGTGGCGGAGGTGGTGGCCTTGGTGGGATTCTTGGTGGTGGCGCTGGAGGAGGTGGAAACACCGGTGGTGGTACTATTAACCCTACACCTACGGTTAAACCTTCCCCAAGTCCAAGTCCACAGACGGATGAGGCTTTTGGTAATTTATTTGATGGTTAGTTTATGAATGTTTATATGAAAAAAATTTTGATTATGACGTTTCTCATTGTGAGTTTTGTAACTCCAACTGTGAACGCGGATTCAAAACCTCTTGTAAGTGTTTTAATTAGTGCAAAAGATCGGAGTCATGTCGCTGACATTTTGTCGGAAGTAAAAAAACTTTCTAAAAAGGTGCCAGTTGTTAATGTTGCAATTGCGATACCAGGTGATGAGATTCTCGACTTGTCTGCGTTAGAAAACAGTAAAGCTAACAGTTCTAGTACAAACAATCTTGACAAACTAAATTCGATCATTGATTTAAAGTCTTTGGACGGACTTGGTTTAACTCGAACAAAAATTAAATATGATGAGTCATTAATCAAACGTCTTAGACTTTCTTATTCACCAACCTGGATTGTGAAGTATCGGGGTGAGGATTATATTTTTGAAGGATATCGTAGTATTTCAAATCATTTTACAAGGACGGGAAATTTTGAATACTAGGTTTAAATACTTTACAGCGCTGTGTTTATTGATTGCGCCACTTAGATTGCTAGCTCAAGATTTGCTTTTTGATAGCGCTAATATTGCAATGCATAAAAGGAAGGTGTCATCACATAACTTCTCTATCTCAAGTCCTGCATCTAATTCCATCATCTCTTTTGATGATGTTAAAATCAAAAATCCCTTCTCAAAGAAAATGGCAATAATTGTATTTGCTCCTAAGGATCCTGGTTTGAGCAAGCAAATCGAAAAATCGCTACTATATTCTATCCCAAATTTATGTAGCGAAAGTAGAGTGGTCTTGGATGAGGTGTATCATCATACCGAAGGTTCCGAGAAGCTAGATTTATTAATATATAATCCAAGTGATAGCGCTCAGGCAAAAAAGGCTAGAGAGATGCGAAATATTCCGTTAGCTCCTTGGGATCCAACTTACGATCCTTCCGCGGGCTATGATTCTGTGGATGCAAAAATACAAGATCTTGCAAGAGTAATGAATCCAAGTTGTTTGCCAGCGAGAATTAAGTTTATATACGTTGGTAGTAAAAGGTATAAGGAAACCCGTTATGGTGAGAAAGTGTGGGAAGATTAATTATTTCGTTCTTTCAACGCCATTTTAATTTTTTACCTCTGAAATTTCTAGGCAATTATGAACGACATCGAGTCATTTTTATCCGAACTGATACAACAAAAGTCACTTAGTGGAGACGAAAAGCTTGCATTAGATTTTGTTGCAAGTTTTTTACGTGCGAATGATTTTTTAGTTAGTGAAATGCCAGTTTCGGGTAATACCTATAATATCTATTGTCAGGTTGGGACTCCCGAGATTTGTTTTACAACTCATTTGGATGTGGTGCCGGCCCCGGACGAGATGTTTTTTACGAAGATTGACGGAGATAAGATAATCGGAAGAGGTGCTTGTGATGCAAAAGGTCAAGTGGCTGCCATGATTTTTGCAGCGCTTGGATTGAAGTCAAAAGGCCTTAAGGATTTTTCCTTGTTGTTTGTCGTCGGCGAAGAAACAGATGGAATCGGCGCAAAGACAGCTGCGCATGATTTGAAAAACGCAAATTTAAAATATGTTGTAAATGGCGAGCCTACCGAATGCAAGCTAATTAGCGCCCATAAAGGCGGAGTAACATTTGATATTCAGACGTCTGGGAAATCTGTGCATTCTGGATATCCAGAACGGGGAGTAGATGCGAATGCCTCGCTAATTGAGATTGCGAGCGAGCTCCAGAAAATTGATTTTGGCTTTGATGAAGTTTTAGGTCGAGCAACAGTCAATTTAGGGAGAATTGAAGCAGGGGTTGCGTCTAATGTAATTTCCAGCAGTGGTTTTATTTCGGGTGTTGTTAGAACTGTTACTGATAATGCTCAGGTGATTGAAAAGATTTCGGAAGTTGTTAGGGGGCGAGCGAGTCTAAATATTATCGGAGACGCGCCCAAGGTCGTCATGAAGACCTTACCTGGTTTTGAAACAGATGTCGTTAGCTATTGTACTGATATTCCGTTTCTGCAACCGATTGCGCCGGAGTTTTTACTATACGGCCCGGGTTCCATTTTTAATGCTCATACCGATCATGAATATATTCTCATATCTGAACTAAATAGAGCTGTTGATGACTATCAGAAAATCTATAAAACGCTGATGAGCTAAAATATTCCGCTTTCACACCGCGTCGGGAATTTCGGTTCAGATCCATTTTTTGCAAACCAAATGAATTTATTTACTTTGTCTACACGCGTGTATTTGTTTAAGGGGACCGAGGCTTGGTACTTTTCTTTTACTACAATATGGTCTGACAATTTAGCATCGGCTGGAACTGGTTCAGGAACTAAGTCGAACTTAATTTGTCTTGAAAGTTCATGGTCCCACGCTTCGTTCAAATAGTGAATTGAATATGATCTATTTCCAATAAAACTTACTGATATTGGACCATCTTGGTTGACGTTTGCCGCGATGCAGCGAAGCATTGTTGACGGTGAAGTGCTCTCACTTATCTCTTTCGAAAGTACAATTGTTAAACAAAAAAAGGTAAAAAATACGGAGAGGGAGAGGTCCGAGAGTCTTCTAAGTTGACTGTATTTTTCCCAAGACTTACTGGAGTGGTTTAATAGTACGAAAGAACCGAGAAATATAAATATCGCTAAGACTGAAAGTCTGCCCCAAGTAATCCCCTTGATTGACGCATATCCGATAACGCCGATAACGGTGACCACTACTAATGTGTTTAATGTTTTTCTTACGATTTTGTCCCAATTTAATGCTTTCTTTGAAGCATCCGTTTCTCTCAAAAAGCCTATGCATAGAGCTAAGCCAGGGAATGCTGGTATTAGATATCCTGGATGAAGCTGTTTCATAAAACAGAGAAACAACGGAATGCTTAGCCCCCAGCATAAAAAGAATTGTAGATTTAGAGAGCGATTTGCCTCACGAAAAATAAGTTTTCGATTAGGTATCAATCGAAGAAAGTATAGTGACCACGGAAGCATGCCTAAGAAAAGCATCCAAAGCGCGCTGCCATAGGGGTATCTATGACCACTCCCATAACGATCGCCGTAGTTCTTTACAAAAAATCTTAGAAAATTTTCGTTGTAAAAGAAATATTTAAGAAATCCAGGATTTTCTAGTTCAGCGTAGTAGAACCAAGGAGTCGAGATAAGAAAGAACAGTAGAATTCCAATAGGGGAGAAAAGGAACTTTAAAATTTGATAGTCCTTTCGTACAATCATAAAGGCAAAAATGGGTAAGACTGAGAAAATAACCGCTACCGGACCTTTCGTCAGAAAGCCTAGACTTATACTTATCCAAAAAATTATTTGCGGAAAGTTGATCTTTAGAAATGAGATCTTTACGCCAGAGATTAAATGATTTGCCAGGTAGTTCGAATTGTAATTAACGAAGAAAGAAACAAGGGCGGTTGTAATGAAGAGGGTTAAGGTTGTGTCCACCATTACGGCGCCGGAAAAGAAATAAACAAATGCAGTTCCAAACCAAATTAGGACAGCCGAAAGTCCTACGGCGGTCGAGCAGAATGAACCAGCGATGAAAATTCCAACCGCAGTGAGAATTCCTGCTGCGAAACTTGGAACTCTTGCTGCCCATTCGTCGAAACCAAATAGTGATTGAGAGATTGCCATCAGCCAGAAGTATAACGGCGGCTTACCGAGATACGGTTCGTGGTCTAATCCACGTGGAAACTGGGGAGTTACCCAGTTCTTTAAATGTATCATGTCCGCAGCGATTGCGGCGTATCTGGCTTCTGTAGGCTCACTAAAGTCAAGAAGCTCTAAGGATACTCCTCTGCAGATGATAAAGGCAAGGAGTGCAAAAATTGTAATCTGAGGAATTTTTTTCATTTAAATGTAATTCTAGCTACTATGGTATTTGAGCTGGTGAAATCTTTTACTGATTTAGCTCTACTTTACCTGGTGTGCAAGTTTCTTAGGATTTTTTTCTTTGGTTTCCGTGTCTTAAGTGAAAGGTAAAGGCTTCCCACGCCATTTGGGAAAAACATCAACCACATTCCATGCTTTCCTCATTAGCTCTCATCGTTCTTACGTAAGTTACAAATAGGTAGTTTTAAGTTTCCTAATTCCCGTTAAAGATTCTGTCCGAATTAAAGCTTGATTGTTCGCCACTTTGCCGTCAGCCTAGCGAGTGAATCTGTCCGAGTAATTTGGAATTTCTACCTCCCCACCGTCATTCCAACGCCCCACCGTCCTGCGCACCACCG
>CAYYIQ010000030.1:17939-21352 GCA_964472005.1 uncultured Bdellovibrionales bacterium
TCATCCCAACGCCCCACCGTCCTGCGCACCACCGTCATCCCAACGCCCCACCGTCCTGCGCACCACCGTCATCCCAACGCCCCACCGTCATCCCTGCGAAAGCAGGGATCCAGGAGTTGTATGAGTCTTCCACGTACAATAACCGCTAATTCTGCTTAAACGGTGCCTTTGAAGTTTGAAATAATCTTCCTAGATTCCCGCTTTCGAGGCTATCCGAGAAATACAAATTTCCGTCATCCTCGCGAACGCGGGGATCCAGGTGACTGAAAATATTACTTCTCCTGGATCCCTGCTTTCGCAGGGATGACGGTGGGGCGTTGGGATGACGGTGGGGCGCAGGGATGACGGTAGGGCGCAGGGATGACGGTGGGGCGCAGGGATGACGGTAGGGCGCATACTCGGACAGACTCTTTCGCGGGAATGATGGCGGGCGCAAGAGTGGCGATGGGGCGCAAGGATGACGGCGGGCGTCTGTGCACGGAAGAATGAAAGAGCACCTAAGTCCTATGCTTTTTATTAGTAGTAGGAGCTATCTTAGTTAAGTTAGGCTTGAATTGAATTTTCTTTTGTATTATTACTGTTCGACTACAACTTAAAAACACCTCGTGTGGAGTTGTAATGAAAAGTTATTCATTAGCCCGACTAAAAAGGTCGTATATTTTTATGACTTAGCAAGGGCGAAGTAGAAATTAGCACCCATGGCGATAAAAAATCTATATTCTATCGTAATCTCAAAAACTTGGCGTTCTGCCTGGGCATAGCCCTCATTAAAATTTCCGCTTTATCTATTTTATTAGTATTAAATCGTTTTAGTTTATCTAAAATCAAACACGTAGAAAAAAATCACTTATGAACATTAAAAGTTTCTATATACAAGCATTGGGTGACCTCATTTCACCTGTAGCGGTCTACATGCGCATCAGAGATGAATTTCCAAATTCCTGTCTTCTTGAAAGCAGCGATTATCGAGGGGTTGAAAACAGTTGTTCCATTATAGGTCTAGACCCGATTGCAGAATTCGAGTTAGTAGATGACCAGATTGAGATTCGCGTAGAGGGGAATATCGTTAATAAAATTCGCCTTGATGCTGAAAACAATTTGGCAGACGAACTTCAAGCATTTCTTAGATTGTTTGATCTAAGCTACGAAAAGCTAGATGGAATTGTTGAAACAAAGGAAGTTTTGTTCTCAGGTTTATTAGGATATCTAACCTATGACGCCGTCCAACATTTTGAAGATATTAAGTTTAAAGCTGAGGTCGATGTTGAGAGAAAAATCCCAACGGCTAAATATACTTTGTTCCGGTATCTAGTACAGATCAATCACTTTAAAAGTGAAATGTTTATTCAAGAGAATACTTTTTCTGACAAAGATAAACGTTCTCAAGGAGAAGTGTTAAAAGGCCTTAAGAAGCTGCAAAATCTAATTACATCCAAAACCATTTCTGAAGCAAAGTTCAATGCGACTGGTGTGGAAGAGTCTAACTTTTCAGATGAAGAATATATGGACGTGGTTGTTAAATGTAAAAAGCATATTCAGCGCGGCGATATCTTTCAAATTGTTCCATCAAGAAGATTTTCTCAAAGTTTTGAAGGAGATGATTTTCAAGTATACCGAACTTTAAGAGCAATTAACCCGTCACCATATTTATTCTACTTTGATTGTGGAAACTATAAATTATTTGGATCATCTCCGGAAGCACTAATTGTTTTAAAGGATGGCAAGGCTAATAGTTACCCTATCGCAGGTACATATTTTAGGAAGGGAACTCCGGAAGATGACGAGGCCGGTGCCAAGCAATTGTTGCAAGATGAAAAGGAAAACGCCGAACATGTCATGTTAGTAGATCTAGCGAGAAATGATCTTAGTAAACTTTGCCACAATGTTAATGTCCAAAAATTCAAAGAAGTTCAAATATACTCACATGTTATTCACCTCGTTTCTAAGATTGAAGGGATCTTGAATAAAGGAGTAGGTGCTTTCGAGCTACTTAAAGCCACCTTCCCGCATGGGACTTTAAGTGGCGCTCCGAAATATAGGGCAATGGAGTTGATAGACGAGTTTGAGAAAGGGCATCGAAGTCATTACGCCGGTGCGGTTGGAATTGTATCATTCGATGGGGATTTAAATCATGCAATAATGATTCGTTCCTTTTTAAGTAAGGAAAATCGGTTGCACTATCAAGCCGGAGGAGGGGTCGTCTCTGATTCAGTGCCTGAAACGGAAATGATGGAAGGCAAGAGAAAATTGATGGCCTTGAAAAAGGCGATCAATATCGCGACGCAAATAATTGATTGAAAAATATTCAGGATATAGCAAATTGAGACCAATACTTATTTTAGATAATTTTGATTCGTTTACTTATAACCTCGCGCATATGGTTAAAGAAATTTCGAATCAAGAAGTTGTAGTGATTCGCAATAATGGGATTTCTGTCGAAGATGCCGCCGCGTTTGATAAAATCATTCTTTCACCTGGTCCGGGTATTCCTACAGAAGCTGGAATTATGATGGATCTTGTAAAACGCCTTTCACCTACTCATAAAATTTTAGGGGTTTGCTTAGGGCATCAATGCATTGGTGAAGTTTTTGGTGGAAAGTTAGAGAATCTTTCGAACGTTATTCATGGAAAAGGAATCTTGACGACAGTTAAAGTTGAAAGTGAACCTATTTATGCAGGTGTTCCAAGTACATTTATGTGCGGAAGGTATCATTCTTGGGTTGTCTCTAAGACGGAGTTTCCCGATGATTTAATTGTAACTGCGGAAGATAAAGATGGTTATGTTATGTCTTTGAGACATAAAGATTATAATGTTGTTGGAGTTCAGTATCACCCGGAATCGGTCTTAACACCAGACGGTCATCAATTAATTAAAAATTGGCTAAAATGAAATTTACATCAATCGTAAAACTACTAAAAGATGGTTATCGGCTTTCAGAAGACGAAGGCTATCAATGTTGTTGTCAGATGCTTGATAGCACAATGAACAGTGAGCAGATTGCCTTTGTTCTGTCCTTGCTTTCTTCTCGGTCACTTGGTGTCCATGAGGTATTAGGCTTCAGAAAAGCAATTATGGAAAGAGGCGTTAAGCTCGATCCAACTGTCTTAGCTGGTGTGGATGTATGTGGAACGGGTGGAGATGGTAAATCGACCTTTAACATTTCAACGGCAAGTGCGTTTGTTGTCGCGTCTCTTGGCGTGCCAGTTGTTAAACATGGAAATTATGCTGTTAGTTCGACTTCTGGTTCATCGAATATTCTCGAATCATTAGGGTATAAGTTCAAAACAGATCAAGACTCTTTAATTCGAGAAGTCGATTTAGCCAGCGTTTGTTTTCTACACGCACCATTGTTTTACCCAGGAATGAAAAGTGTTTCAGGTGTTCGTAAAGCTTTAGGTGTCAAAACTATTTT
>CAYYIQ010000031.1:0-18636 GCA_964472005.1 uncultured Bdellovibrionales bacterium
AGAACCTCGCTTATAGGTTACATATCGTAAATAATTTCAGCTATACGGTCGAATCAATAATGCAGGCCGTGAATCAAGGTTTTGAGATAATCTTCATTCCAATAACGACAAATCATGTCGCCAGAAAATCTCGATTGTTCAAAAACGTTCCAGAATTCCTGCTTAAGACTTTATCTAATACTATTCGCATATTCTTCATGTACAAGGCGTTCAAAGTCCTAATTACCACCGCGATAGTTTTAGGAATAATAGGTATTCTTCCAATCTTAAGGTTTGTAATTTTGTACATCTCTGGAGATGGTGAAGGTCATATTCAATCGCTAATTGTAGGTGCCTTAGTCGTCAGCATAAGTGCATTATTGACCATAACCGCATTTATCGCAGATCTAATTTCTTATAATCGTAAATTAATTGAAAACTACATAGCCCAAAATCAATCTTAAAAAATTCGGTGAGTAATGAAAAAGAGTTATAGTAAAGAAAATAGGGCTCACAGAAAGTTATACTGGGATTTTGGCCTCGCTGGCTTTGGGTCGGGATTTAATCTTTTAGTCCTAGCAATCTGCTACGCAGAGAAATCAAAATTAAAATTCGTTCTATTTTCGAAATATTCTAGCATATCCTACCAAAATGGATTTACTGACTATTTTTTGCCTTTCGCGGAACCGGAGAAAAACGAAACAATCTTGTTCCCTTATATCTCATTTAGATTTCCGCAAAAAAAATCTAAAATTAAGAAAGTCCTTATCTCCATCATTCGGCACGCCCATTTCCTACTTAAAGAAAAACGCAGAAATGTAATTCATTTTGAAGATATGGCGTCGCGAATTTGGAATCCAAATTTTATTTC
The DNA here is from genome assembly GCA_964472005.1 of uncultured Bdellovibrionales bacterium. Taxonomy (GTDB): domain Bacteria; phylum Bdellovibrionota_C; class UBA2361; order SZUA-149; family DAOLCO01; genus CAYYIQ01. The sequence continues at coordinate 851 of CAYYIQ010000031.1, forward strand.
ATCAAATAGTTTCGAAGACTATCAAGAAATTGCAAAGAGAATTTGGCGATTCAATTCTGAAACACGGAATTACTGCGAAAGTAAAATCGAGGCTTTGTCGTTACCAAACTCCTATGCCTGCATTCATGTAAGACGTGGGGATAAATCGACCGAAGTACAAGAGCCCTTTCCAGATATTTCAAAATACATCGAATATGCTCAAACCAACGAAATCGAAGTAGAATCATATTTTATTATGATCGATGATTATTCAGTGTTCGAAGAATTTAAAGAAAAATTTCCAGCTCTATCTTTTTATACTCTGGCAGAAAAAAACATGAGAGGTCACTGGCAAAAAACATTCAACTCAACAGACAAAAACAAGAAGCGTGTTGACATGCTAAATCTTCTCACCGAGATTGAGATCGCGAAAAAGTCAAAACTTTTCATAGGTACAGAGTCTTCTAATCTCTACAGACTTATAGCTCTATTTAAAGAGGCTAACACTTGTATAAGCGTTGACACTTGGAAAGTATCGTTCTTTTAGGTGACACATGTCGATTGCCAAAAGTAAATTGTCGGCAAAACTTATTTCGATTAAGGTAACAGATCCCAGAAGAGAGTTAGATAATTTAAAATCTATAGTTCAAGCGATTTGTACTGCAAGTTAAACTCTGAAATAATTGGCGTTACAATTTCACCTACAATTTTAATAAATTCTTGTTTTCGAGACACTCGCTCAAGATGAAAATTTATTTGGTTATTGCTAATTGATCCAGCCCAGGATCGGTTTGTAGCAGTACGATTTAATTCAGTATACTCAGCTAGGCCACTAAAAAGCTTAGCCATTAAATTTGGTTCAGCATTAACAAAATACAATAGCGTTTCTAATTCTTGAATTTTAGAATCACAAATCAATTTTTCGTACTGAACTAAATGCTTCAGGCCAACAAACGACCTAAAGTATAATAAAGTTTCCGTCCACGCTATTGCATGATTTTTAACTGTTTCATTTGTCCAGTCGTAACCCGCGTGCCTAGCGATGCATTCTAGTGGATTACGAACAACGACGATAAGTTTTTTTGTTTGAGCTATTCGACTTTTTTGTTCGGAATTATAGATCTGATCTGGCCTGTGAAACTTCGAAAACTCAGCCGTTCCTGAGACATGACTCAATGGCGATTGAGAAGCGCAATAACTATTCTCGCACATTGGTATATCTTTTCTGTTATTGATATAACCTAAAGTCGGTCTACCAGTTGCAAACTCAATATAATATCGCACCAGATGATTTCCAGAGCGGGGATAACTTAAGATCACACCACTCGTGGTACGATTGGTACTCGCCTTTCTTAAAAATCTACGAAATACGTTATTTATAAGTTTCATCTCTCACTTAAATTCAATTGCATTTAGTCCACTACCCTAATTGAATGAAAAACATAGTCTACCTAAATGCGGTCACTGATTCTGTATATGATTGCACAAGACAAATCATGAAGAACTTTGATCCTTTCGTGGCGGCCACTCTTTTATCGGAAGTGAATAAAAGTCAGAGACCGAAAAGTTATAGTCTTTAATTTGTTTCAAGCTATCTAGATCGAGTTCGCTCAAACAAATTAGGTACCCATGATTAGGTACTTTATTCAGACTGATCACATTAAGATTAACAAAATGACCTAAAAGGCTTTTTAAGGTCCGCCCTTTAATTAAACTATTAGTATAGACCCCATTTCCATCCTCGACCCATTGAGCCATTTGTCGATATTGAGAATCTATCTTTAAAATATAGAAACTACCTGCTGGATATTCTATATGTTGGTGAGTATATTTAGGGCCTATTCCAAAAAGTAACTGACAAGTTATAAAAACAGATGTTCCAATGGCTGTTGAACTAATACAAATCTTTCGAAGAGTACGATTTTCCAATTCTTCGATTTTCACTACTAAAAAACCAATAGCCGTAAAACTGGCAAAAGGCATTGCTACTGCAAGATATTTTATAAAAGGACCTTGTGAGGTTAACATAGAATCAAAGTTAACAATTAGCGTCATATTGCATAGCAGATACGACATAAACATAAGACAAAATGCTAAAACTGGAGTGGGAATTTCTGAGATTTTTTTGCTTAAAAGACGAACTGTGAAGAACCCGAGACTCAATAGTACCGCTATAATATTGAACCAACTCATGGAACTCCACATCCGAACATAGTCTAAATATACTAGACCTCTATCAGCCCCACCCCCTGGAATATGAGTTGAGAGTATGGCAGATAGTCGCCCAAGAATTAAAAATTTGTCGCTCAAAAAATTAAATAATCCGAACTCGATCGTGAAAAAAAGAGTATAAATTAAGAAAAATTGAATGGCTATTTTGGTACCATTCTTAAGACAAAGGAAAAGAAAGAAGCCAGGAAGAAAATATATGTAAGACTCTTTTGCGCCATACGCACAAAATAAACTAAACGCGGAAAGAAAAAGAAAGTAGTTCTTTTTTGAATTCGCCCAAAAAAAGTAGAAAAGGTAGCACAAAGTTAAATAGGTAAAGCCAAATACGATTGGTTGGAACTGGCTAGATGCACGAAACATCATCGGTTCATAAAAAATAAAAATAAGAAATGTTAGATATGACCAACGAGGTGCAAACATAGTAAAAAAATAGAACAGAATTGTATATCCTAGCGAATAGAAGAGTAGGGTGCTAAGGTAATAGCTCGATGGGGCAGGACCGAAAAGCGAGACGACAAGCACACCCCAAAAATTAACCGCCCAGCGCATTGTGTGATGATTTAGAAGAAAGTTCTCGTATTGATTCCAAAAATTTAACACATAGTTCCACTTTTCAAGTGGATCGGAACCGCTTTCAATTGGTTCTGTATATAAAGCTCGAGCAAAGAAAACAAAAAAGATGACGAATAGATATAAAATTTTGTTCTTTTTTTTAACAATTCTCATTTGTTTATATTTAGAAGTCAGTTTCTAGCATTTGCACAATAGGACTATATTAATTAAATAAGCTATTAACGGAACAAGATTTAATGAATGCCTGAACGAACCATAGCCGATGCCAATTCTCATATATCTCTTAAAGTTTATACATCGATTGCTTAAACGTAATGAGAAAAATATCGTTCTGTATTCTAATGTTTTTTATATCATTTCAAAAATCATCGAGCCAGGTTTAACCCGTACCCTAAAATTACGCCTTCGCAAAGGAGATACGTTTGTGGATATAGGTGCGAATATTGGTTACTACAGCATATTGGCCTCCAAAATTTGCGGTCCATCTGGAATGGTACTTTCATTTGAGCCTGATCCAAATCATTTTAATAGTCTGGTTCGAAATTGTCGCTATAATAACTGCCAAAATATTGTATTCGAACAAAAGGGACTGGGTAGGGAAACAAAAAGTGGTCGTTTGTATCTCAACCCAGTAAACACGAGCGATCATTCCACTTATCCGATAGATGATAGAAAGTCGATTGACATCAAGATAACGTCAGTAGATGAATATCTAGAAAGCAAAATGATTACGAAAGTCGATTTTATAAAACTAGATGTCCAAGGCTCGGAACCGTCAGTATTTCAGGGAATGCTGAAGACGATCGATTCTAACCCCGATGTGACTATTATTACGGAGTTTTCTCCAAAATGGCTCAAGAGATCTAAAAATTGTCCAAACGATTATTTGAAAATATTAGAAGAACTAGGCTTTGAACCTTATTTAGTAAAAGAAAGAAGTAACCTAGTTAAAATAAGTTATAATTCGATCTATTCTCATTTAAAAGATCGAATTGAAATCGATATCATGTTGAAAAAGCCGACACTCTAAATATTTAAAGTTTCATCTGCGATTTGATTTATCTGCCTTTCCCAATCGAACTCTTTAGCTTTAGATCGTGCATTTAAACTTATTTTGGAGACACATTCGTCACTAGAAGCAGCCTGTAAGATCGCCTTAGCTAAAGATGTTGCATCATCGGCTTCAAAAACTAAAGAATTTTCGCCGTCAATACAAACCTCTGTAATTCCCTTCAGATTTGGGACGACCGGTATTAATCCAACAGACATATATTCAAATAATTTCAGAGTGGTCACTGTATCATTGGGCAAATTTCTTGTCCTCGAAACAATTCCAATGTCCGAAGTCCGCAACAGCTCAACGAGACTTTCAAATGGCATCCAATCTGGAAATTCGACAAGGTCACCTACGCCATACTCTAGGGCCATTTTCATATAGTATTTTTTCTTCTCAAAACTTCCACCGGCTAAGACAAAACGACATCTAAAACCTCTTGTCTTCAAATATTTGGCAGCTTGAATAATAAGATGTACTCCATCTTGTTTTTCCATTCCTCCATGATGAATAATTACGGGAACTGAATTTTTCTGGTTATGTTTTTCTCGAAATACCTCAGCATCCACACCATCGTAAATGACCCTAATATTTTCTTCTAGTACTCCTTTCTGCTGAAGCACAAGTTTCATATAGTTAGTTGCTACGATCACTTTATCCGCATTTCTAAAAGCAGAAAATTCTATTTCTTCTATAAGAGCTATCAATTTTTTTTTGAAGAAATTGCTTTGTTCTATTTTCATATATCCAGAATGAATATCTGTAACATCAAGAACGATTTTTTTTCCAAATATTTTACCGAAAAAAACAGCAACGCTTCCTGAAGCAGCATTATGTGCCCAGACAGCTGAAATAGATTTTGAGTTAACAACTAGAATATAAAGAAACTTAAATGAATAATAGAGCATCGCTGAAATGGACGCCCTATTATTAAGAACTGGTAAATTGAGAACTTTTAAACCATCGATACGACTCTTGATCGATGGAGCGACGATAAGGACTTCGACACCTCGCTTAGCTAGCTCGCTTGCTAGCTTTCGTGTACGAATCGCTCCACCACCTTTTATTGGCTCAAGACTATCGTGAGTAGTAACGACAATCATTGAGTTTTTTATTTAGGGACGTTGCCATTCATCTGAGGGAGCTTTTTCATCATTTCTCCCATATTCTTCAAGAAATCTTTCGGCATTTTGTCTAACATTTCTTTTGGATTAATGATTTTGCCATCTTCCATTTTAGTATCACCTGGCTTCATTCCACTTGGACACTCACCAACAAATTTCCCATTTCCAGTAGATTTCGATCCTGTTTTGCCCATCATCGCTGGAACAAATTTGGTTTCTACATTAAATGTATAACTATCTTGAAAGTTTCCTTCGTATGCTGAAACAGTTGAAATTTTAATGTTCCCCATATTACAATCGACATTCGAATTGTATACGTCGCCATTCTTCACCATCTTCATATCTGAACACGAGCTACCCATGACCTGTTGACCCATATTAATAATTTCTTCCATTGTGTTCTTATCTAGACATGTTTCGACAACTCTAGCTGGTTGAGCTTCACGGATTGTAGTGATCTGCCAATAACCAGGTTTAATTTGTGGATACTCTGCTAATGCAATAGTTGATGTGAAAAATATTCCAAAGAATGTAATTTTGCTTAGTTTATTCATTTGAGTTTCTTTAGTTTTTTGATAATTTGTTACGTAAGAATGGTCCGATACCAAGGTAGCTAACTTAACTTAAAATAGACCTTTTGGGAATTTAAGATTACAGCCGAGGCATGGGAGAGACGGTGAAGTGCTAACATTTCATTTATAGACACCTAGCTTATAAGACACAGCACGTTCAATTATGATTCAATAATCGTAATTTCTTTTCTATTTAGTTCATACTCACTTGAATCAATTGAAGGAGAATTTGCAAGAAAGGATATCTTATTAGCGACTAAGTAAAATCCGTCGTCTTCCACTATTTCATTACCGATTTTCAACCTAAAAGAAGACTTAGTTGAGCCATACTCGGTGTCTCCGACAAGTGGAAAACCTAGACTTGCGCATGTTTCGCGGACGATATGTCTTCCTCCTAACCTTGTTGTTAAAGAGAGAATTGCACTATCGCCGTTTTTAACAATTGTTTTAATATCGAAAGTGCTATTGGGCACAGCTTTAGTTAAGTCACCTCGAACATACGCGAGGTAGGTCTTTAAGACTTCTTTATTTAAAAAGAGCTCGTGGAGCTCTTCCCAAGACTTTCTGTTTTTGGCAACTGTGACCAATCCCGACGTATAGAAATCTAGGCGTTGCACTAAGCCTGACTCGGTCGAGACTCTTCCTGCTTTTGTAGCAATAGGAAATCTGTCACATACCAAATCTGCTAACGTTGGGGGATCGTCAAAGTTAATTAAAACTGAATGCATTTTTCGAGGCTTATTTACAACAAGCATTTCTTCATCTTCATAAAGAACTTCTAATTCAAAATTATCAAGATTTACTCTAGTAGAACCTAGTTTAACTTCGAGTAGGTCAGCAGGAAAATTAATTTGATCCTTCACTTTTATCAATGATTTACGAGAGGCTGTTCTTGAATTTAGATTTACTAAACCTCTGTCAACGACTTTTTTAAATTGCCTTCGTGAAACTTCGGGAAATAGTTCAGCTAAAATAGACTCAATTCGAGCATTAGAAAATTCAGCAATGAGGGAAAACGCTATCTGGTTCGACATTTTATTTATTCTTCTGTAAGTGCACCAACGAAGTAAGAAGACTTTTGTTGGTTTGTTTTTTTAAATTTTTGTTCAAGCCAATTAATATGAACATTTGCATTTTTAAAGTCGTCTTCACCAAGTAACCAGATAAAAAATTCGACGTTAGTTTTAACGCCTTCAATTCGAGTCTCGTACAATGCCCTTTTTGCTCTCTCTAACACTTCATCCCGGGTTGCTCCTGTTACAATAATCTTAGCCAGCAACGCATCATAAAAAGGTGAGATTACGGTACCTTTCTCGATCCAAGTATCTACCCGCACACCAGGGCCAGTCGGCAAATAGCAGCTACTAATCGTGCCCATCGACGGCAGAAAGTCCGCATTCGGATCTTCTGCATATAGTCGAAACTGTATAGAATGCTTATCGGGATCTTTAGAAATCATCTTAGGTTCAATCTTCTTACCTAACGCAATTTCGATTTGAAGTTTCGCTAAGTCGATTCCAGAAACTTCTTCCGACACGGTATGCTCAACTTGTAGCCTAGTGTTCATCTCAAGAAAAAAGAATGAACCACTATCGCTTTCCCCTTGGTCCACCAAGAATTCTAAAGTTCCTGCGCTGTTGTAATTCACCTTTTTCGCGAGTGAAATTGCTGCTTCTCTTAACTTTTTAGCTAATACCGGACTAAGATTTGGAGCTATCGCTTCTTCTACCAACTTTTGTCTTCGTCGCTGAATTGAACATTCCCTTTCAAAAACGTGAATAAAATTACCATGGTTATCACCAAAGATTTGAACTTCGATGTGCCTCGGACTAACTAGAAATTTTTCAATATAAACTTTTTCATTTCCAAAAGCTGATTTAGCCTCTTTTGCAGCATCTTCAAGCTTAGCTTCAAGCTCTTCGTGTGATTCACAAACTCTAATACCTCGACCGCTTCCACCTGCGGACGCTTTAATAATAACTGGGAAACCTAGTTTTTTGGTAAATTTCTCTGCTTCTTTAATTTGGCCTTCGTATTCAAAGGCTTCCAAAACCGGAACTTTCGCTTTTTTTGCTATCTCCCTCGCCCTTAACTTATCTCCCATTTCAAAGATAACATCTGAACTAGGTCCAATTAAGATAAGCCCAGAATCTTCGACTAATTTTGCAAAATCACTGTTTTCGGAAAGAAAACCGTACCCTGGATGAATCGCATCTGAGTTAGTTTCAATAGCGGCATCAATTATTTTTTTGGAATCGAGATAGGTTTGAGTTGCAGTTGATCCATTTAATAGATAACGTTCATCAGCCAATCGGGTTGGGAAAGCTCCTGCATCTGCTTCAGAAAATACTATCACGCTTTTCAAGCCTAAATCCCGACAGGCTCTTATTAATCTAACAGCAATTTCGCCTCTGTTTGCTATTAAAATCTTACGAATATTTTTAGTTTTTTTCAGCATGTCTTTGCTTGGGTGGAGTAAAATGATAAAGTAATCGATTTTATGAATAAAGAAAAGCAATCTGTCATTATCTTAGGGTCAGGGCCAGCAGGCTATACAGCAGCAATCTATACCGCCCGAGCCAATTTAGAACCAACGATGATCCAAGGTCAACAACCAGGTGGTCAATTGACGACGACCACTGAAGTTGAGAACTTCCCGGGTTTCGCTGAGGGAATTCAAGGACCAGACCTCATGGAAGAGATGCGAAAGCAATCTGAACGCTTTGGCACTAAAATGATATCAAGTTGGGTAAACAAAGTAGATTTGAGCAAGCGTCCCTTTAAGCTCTTTACCGATAGCGAAGAGTATCAGTGTGAATCGTTAATTATCGCGACTGGTGCAACTGCTAGAACTTTAGGATTACCTCGTGAGTCCGAGTTGATGGGTTTTGGACTCTCAACTTGCGCGACCTGCGATGGTGCGTTTTTTAGGGATCAAGAAATAATCGTTATTGGTGGTGGAGACTCGGCATGTGAAGAGGCAAGTTTTCTTACCAAATTTGGTTCACGTGTAAGAATAGTTTTACGGCGAGACGAGTTTAGAGCTTCAAAAATCATGATAGACCGTGTCATGAAAAATCCTAAAATCGAAATCGTTTACAACATGAATTTGATCGAACTACTCGGAGATAAAAAGGCTGGTATTACTGGTGGCGTATTTGAAAATACCCAAACCAAAGAAAAAGAAACCTTAGAATGTTCAGCAATTTTTTATGCGATTGGTCATACGCCTAATACAGACATCTTTAAAGAATATTTAGATATGGATGAAAATGGCTATCTTATCACCGCTCCTGAAAGCACAAGAACAAAGGTTGAAGGCGTGTTTGCCTGCGGTGATGCAAAAGATCATGTATATAGACAGGCAATAACTGCGGCAGGAAGCGGATGCATGGCTGCAATTGAGGCAGAAAGATTTTTAGCTGAAAACGAATAGCTCTTCAATATTAACCGACTAAAATTTTTAATTAACTTTTTAGTCGGTTTTCTGCTGACATTTGAATTTTACATAGCCGAGAAAAATCTGAATCAAATCTCAGTAGTTCCTTAATCGATCCCTCTTCTTTTGTTTTACCGTCTTCAATAACTACGATGTGATCAGCGAATTGAATAGCAAGTAAGCTATGAGCTATAATAACAACGGTTTTTCCTTTCGCTAAACGACGAATAAGCTCGATGATTTCAAACTCACCTTCTACATCAACGGAACTGGTAGGCTCATCTAAAATGATAATCGGCGCATCACTTAATAAGGCTCTAGCTACAGCAATTCTTTGTTGCTCACCTCCAGACAAAAGCGTTGCCCTATCGCCAAGATGAGACTCAAGACCATTTGGAAGCTTCTCCAAAAGCTCTATTAGGCTAACTTCCTTTAAAACTTCGAAAATTCTCTCCTTACCCGGAGGCACCTTCAGACCATAACAAATATTATTGATAAACGTGTCGTCAAAAAGCAAAATGTCTTGGCTTACGAATGAAAACATCTGTCGAACTGATTTTTCACTATAATCTGTAATGTCGACATCATCAAAAAATATGGATTGAGAAGGGGGAGTATATAAACGAAGGAGTAAATTAACCAAAGTACTTTTTCCAGATCCGGACCTGCCAACTATCGCTGTTATCTTCCCCTTTGGTATTGAACAGTTCACACCTTTTAGCGTAGGTCCATTCTTTCCATAGCTGAAACTTAGTTCTCTACATGTGATGGCTTCTTTTAAATCTACCGCAATTTTAGTTCCTGTTTCAACGTGTCTTCGTTTTTGAAGTTCAAACTGTCCCCTTAGATTTTCAATGATAGTAAGCTTTTGTGGCACTATTAGTATTTGCATTACCGTGCTAATCGCCGATGTCAGCAACTGCCTAAAAGTAAAAAAGAAGACAAGCATACTAGCCACACTAGCATTTGCCGAATGATTCAAATGAAATTTCAATACCAAAACTAGTAAAAACAATGCAAAAAATACCGATCCATCCCTAACAGGCCGAATAAAAGTTAAAAGTTTTTTAGCTTGAAATTTACTATCTTCGTAACTTTCAAAAAGCTGGTCAAACTTTGCTAACTCTTCTAGCCTGGTATCAAACACCTTAATCATAGGCGCTTTAATAATCGAATTATAAAAGTTTTTTGCAATACTATTTTCACGATCTAGCTCTACCTCAGCAAGTTTTCTTATTTTTGATCTAAATAAGAAGATAAACACGACTACTATTGGTATGATTGAAATGGTTGCAAAAAAAAGCTTGAATGAAATAACTGCTAAAACGACCGCGTAGATGAGCACCTCTATGGTAGATCCCACAATTATAGTGAAAGAATCTAAAAAACTAGCCACGTTCCTTGGCGCCCGCGAAATTTTACTGGCATAGGACCCTGCGTTTGTTTCGTCTAAAAAACGCTGCCCAAAAGAGATCTGGTCTTCAAAAAGACTCCGTGTGATAGAAGAGGTTATCTTCAGATTAGTGCGAACTTGATACAACTCTAATCTATATGTCACTAGGCTTCTCGCCATATTTAAAGCGAGGATTAATGTAGAAAGAGCAATAAAAATGTTTAGGTTCCCGAGATTATCTAAAAATGGGAAAAAAGTGCTGCACTTCTTAAAAAGGAACGAATTTGTCACCAATGTAAAATCTTCTTTTATCACTCCTTGAGCTAGGGGTATTAATAGTCCGATACCTATCCCGCTCATTCCTTTTGCTACAAGATTATTGATAACTACAATACTTAAGTATCGTTGAGTAATCCCAGCATCTCTCCAAAAAAGAAAAACTTCTTTTGCCTTATTCACACGCAAAGCAATTTTTTCTCTTACGTTTGAAACTTTTTTCTGTGCGCTAAACATAACTTTTCAATAGAGTCCTATAAGTCACAGTAATCTGACATTTGGAATTTGAGGAATATTTTGTAGGTCGTTTTCATAAAGATCTGAAAGAGGCTTTTTTAACTCGGGCCAAGGATTAAATGGCACATGCTGACTATTCCTAGCAAAAATTTCAATCACCTTCGGACGCAATTTTCGCATTTCCCAATTTGTATAAGTTTTACTAAAACCCGCCAAAAATTTAATTCCGTTCGATCCGAGAGAAATGCGAACTCTTTTTTGTAAATCTATCGCTTTCAGCAATTCTCCAATTTCCTCTCCAAACATTTCAATCAAAATTTCTTTAAGTTTCAACTGATAAGATTCGTACTGCCAAACGACAATTTTAGACTTTGGAAAAACACTTTTAATATCATGAATTAAAGGGATCCAAGATAATTCATTTAAATCAAGATTTGCGACGTAGTCACTATATGGCAAAAACGACCTATGTCTAACTGTCTCAGAATATGCGGAGGGAACATAAGTATAGAAATTTCTAATAGACAAATAGATATTAGTCGGTTCGGTCCATAAACATTTCTTCATTCTCATCAAACGATGTTTGCTTGATGGATAGATCGTTCTTGAATTTATAATCTCATCGCACTTTCCAAGCATATTTTCATCAGAAAAAATATGTCTTTCTATATTTTCAGTATCTCTAATTTTTTTGATAAAGCGTTTCGCATTATGAGACATTATAAAATTAAGAGGATAAAATTTTAATTTATATTTAGGAAAGAACGTTTCTAAACCTATCTCTTCTAGATTGTTAATGAAGTTTCTACGAATTTTACCCGGGCTATGAAACTCTATCTTATTTTTAGAAAGAATTGCATGGTGTTTATTAAGATAAGTTTGAAAATGTGTGCTTGCAGTTTTATGTGTTCCAAGATGTAGATCAATTGATGGAGACTGCATTTTAATAACAATTAAAATATTGAACAAAAAAGATTGACTAAAGATACCTACTTCTGGGTATTCCCCCCTTTCAACTCAGGTTCTCGTCGATATAGATAGCACCAGTAAGGGCAACTGGAAAGAAAACGCAGATCTTTTCTTAACCCGAGTGTTCTGCCCAATACTTTCTCAAATACCTACTAGGTCAACGTTACATACTTATGAACGTTTCTTCCAAAAACCAATTTCCGTATTCGAATGATGAGTCCTTTTTCCTTATCGTTTCTGTCGTGTTTTCCCGGAATAGAGTTAACGACTTGATATTTAGATATCCTGATATTTCTTAGAGTAGGGGCGGAATATTCTGCCGCGCTCTTCTTCTACCTTACAAACGAAATTCAAAAAGATCGACATTTCTCTGTTTTCTCAAAAAAGTTAGGCTCTTAATGTTTTAAAAATATGACAACCTTGTTATAAAAACTAGACTTTTGGGAAAATGACTCAAAGTGGTAGTTCTTCCTCTAGAGAATAGTCTAAAAACGATCCCGACCAGACGTAACAACGACATTTTTCCCAATGAAGTTAGCATTTCTCATTTTAGCTCATCAACACCCTAAGCAGCTGGAACGCTTACTAACTCGCCTTAATCATCCAAACGCCAAAGTATTCCTTCATCTTGATCTGAAGTGTAAATTAAATGACTATTCCTTCCTCAAAAAAATGGAGCATGTAGAGCTAGTTCCCCAAAGAGACTATGTTAATTGGGGAGGACATAATATGGTGCTCGCAACCCTTAAATTGATAGAGCATGCTAAGCTCAATAGTGATTTCGACTATTTCACTCTGATGTCTGGCTCTTGCTACCCTTTGAAAAGCATATCAACAATAATAGAGATCTTGTCCCAAAAAGATTACGAATATATTTCCACCTTAAAAATGCCGACGAAGAATATGCCATTAAGTCGACTAAGAACCTTTCGAATAGAAAAAATTTTCCATCCGAATAACGTTGTTTTAGACCTTTTGCAATTTGCTGTTCTAAAAGCTTTGAATAAAGTAATACGACTAATATCTTACTTAATACCGAGAAATTATCTAAAAGGTATCAACTATCTACAACCTTTTGGTGGATCACAATGGTGGACCTTATCAAATGATTCCATCTCATATATCCTCGATTTTTTATCTAAAAATCCTAGTTATACAAAAGCTTTTTTCAATACAGTTGTTCCAGATGAAATGTTCTTTCATACTATTGTTATGAATTCTAAATTTTCAGATAAAGTAAACTGTTCCCTGACCTACGCTGATTGGTCAAAAAAATCTAATTCGCCAGCGCTGATAAAACCTGAACAAATTGAAAAGCTCATAGAAGACCCACATTTTTGTTTTGCAAGAAAATTTTCTACATCAAATATCGGAGCATTAGAAAAAATCGACAAACATCTAATGCGCAGCGATGAGGACACAAAGTGATAATATTGGAGTATTGGAAATAATGAAAAATTTCGATGACCCGAACGGTGCTCAACGGATTCAATTTAATGACCGTATTTTTGTAGCTGGCCATACTGGACTAGTTGGCTCATCAGTGGTGAGTGAGCTTAAAAAAAACGGCTATCATAATTTAATTTTAAAAAGCCATAAAGACTTAGAATTAACAGATCAATCTTCTGTAATAAATTTTTTTGAGCAAAACGAGCCGGAAATTGTAATCATTTGCGCAGCAAAAGTTGGCGGCATTTTGAACAACCGAGAACATCAAGCCGACTTTCTTTATGAGAATCTTGCTATCGCAAACAACATTATCCACACCTCCTACAAGACGAAAGTAAAAAAACTAATCTATCTTGGCTCTTCATGCATTTATCCTAAACATGCTAGTCAACCTCTTTGTGAAGAATACCTGTTAAATGGGACCTTGGAACCCACAAATGAAGGTTACGCAATTGCGAAAATTGCAGGGTTAAAGTTATGTGAAAAATATCGCCATCAATACAGCTGTGACTTTATCTCTTGCATGCCAACAAATCTTTATGGACCCCACGATAATTATCATGAAACAAATTCTCATGTAATTCCAGGCTTAATAAGGAAGATGCATTTTGCTAAACTTAGAAATGAAAAAACTGTAGAGGTTTGGGGTGACGGAAATGCCAAAAGAGAATTTCTTTACGTAACGGACTTGGCCAAAGCTATCCTATTGTTAATGGAGACCGCTTCAAATAAAATATTTCCTCCAACAAGTTCTTTAAATTGGATTAACGTAGGCTCAGGCAGTGACTTACAAATTCGTGATTTAGCTCTTCTTATAAAAAAAATCACAGGTTACCCAGGCGATCTAATTTTCAAGCATCATGATTTGAATGGAACGATGCAAAAATTACTCGACGGATCAAAAATAAAACTGTTAGGTTGGGCGCCTCAGGTAGGATTAGAACAAGGTCTAAGACTTAGCTATGAATGGGCAATTAAGAACAAGTTTTAGATTTTAATATTCATATTCATATCGCTCGATATCACGCTGATATATATTGCCCACTAATTCTTTTGTAACTTCAGAATAATAGCTTTGATACGTAGAGTTAGTTCTATTTAAAATATTAGTATGCTCTAATGTTCTTTCTTTGAGACTTAAAATGTCAGCTATCTTTTCAAAATCATCATTAAGCGATTCAAATTTTCCAATAAAATCTAGTTCCTCGTCCAAAATGTTTCCATACACTTGTTGCTTATCATGAACAGGACGTATTAACTTTCTACGATCCGAAAAACGATAATCATTCTCGATCATAATTGGAAATCCAAAGCGTTTTTTATACCACTTAAGCTGCCTTAAGGTAATTAAATCTGGATATTTGCTAGATCCATAAAAGTACTCGGCATATTTTTTCATGGAAACAATCCTATCCCAAGGATTCCGGATAAAACTGAATTTAAAGTAACTATCCCAGTAAGGTGCATAGTAGGCTTTTGCCTGACTAGCTAAAAGATGCTTGGTCCTAGGCTCGACTTCCCACCAGTTCGCTCCACAAATCGCTTTCTCAATACTGGATCCGGCTGTACGTGGAATATGAATAAAAATGCATTTGTATTTATGAGAAATCATCTTCTATTTATTTTGACGTAATCCGTTTTTTCGATTCTAATACGAACAGGTATTAAAAGATAACGCCGAAAAGGTATTAGCTTAAAGCCTTATCCAACTTTCAGGTTCCTTTAGAAAATCAAAATGCTTGATGGTTTTTTCTGTTACCAAAATCTTCCCCTCACTTAAATAAGCAGCCCAAGTAGACAAACTTGAATCTGCTGGCATAAACAGATCCGCCGTTACCATCATTTTAAAATGTCGCTGTATATCTTCCACGTCACCGAGATCCAATGAAACTCCCGGAATTGTGGACAAATCTTCAGAGTTTAGTTTCTCTGATAATACTGTAATTTTAGCCTGCGGATACATTTTTCTTATCTTACCTATCTTTTCCCGATAGAAGTCGATCGTCCAATTCCCTGGTCCCATCGTAAAATAATGTTTATCCGAAGGATCTGCCACATCTCCCCGACGAGCATGAATCACTATGTTTTTAACCTCTAGATTTGGCTTGTTTGGTTCTTCTTCTCCCCAGTACATTTTAATTAACTTAGAGCGAATTTTTTCGTAGCTTCCTTTTTTAACTAAACCAAGAAGTTCCCAATTAGCAACCTGGTACAAATGTATTCGATAGACTCCACTAGTGATGTACAATACATTTTTACGGTGTCTATTTACGTCCACTATCTTTTTAAATTTTTCAAAAACTTCCGGACTAATGCCATCAAAAAATTCGCATATTAAATACTTTCTTATTATTTTCCTAATAATGCCAATTCTAATTTTTTGTCGTATTAGATTTATTCTTGGTGTTAGGTAGATTCTATTAGAGTTTTGAGGTGAGGGGATCACCGCTTTTACATTTTGGATGTCTAAAATTTTTTGTTTATACCAACTGTCACTATATACCGTCTTTAAATTTAAAAGTTCACCTAAAATTACGGAGGTAAAAACGTCTTTTAAGATATGACCTGATCGTCCACCACTTGTGTGAACGTAGAGTATTTCCTCATTCATAATTATTTAACTAAAATCTTAAAAGTACTAAGGTGAGCTTATAACAACCTAATAAGCCTATTCTATTTATTTATTTTCCCTGCTGCTACTATTCGATGATCTAACATCATCACAATGTTTCTACTGCTTTCCGCGACAACATCATACCCAACTTCACGTTCTAATTGAAAGTGACATTCGGCAATATAGTACTTTGATAACTCATTCGAAACAGAAATACTAAGTTGCGTGGTTAAATCAAAAACATTACCTACGAACAATAGTTCAGCTTTTATATTATTTGTGCCTATCCTAACCTTACAAAAACTTCCTACTGAGAGCAGGGTTTCACCTAGATAGAAGATTTTGGCAACAAGCTTATTACCAGTCGATGGTAGAACTTCGTTAGGTTTACAGAGTAAATCGCCCCTTTTCAGTTGATTTTCACATTTAATATGTAAATTAATTGAGTCACCTCTGGTTGCTAGACTCTCTCCACTGGCAGTTTTTAATTCCAAAACTGTGCAATCTTTTTTAGCTGGATAAAAAAGTAAACTTTCTCTGGCACCAAGCGTACCAGAAGCAACCTTACCCACAACTTGTTGTGCGATATCTTTCTCAACTCTCTCAGTATTATAAACATCTTGTACGTACATTCGAAATGGCTCGATGTTGGGCTCTATCTTTTGTTGAAAATTTGCTAACTCTTCTAAGATAGGAAGATCAGTATACCAACTAAGCTCTTTTGATGGCGAGGTTATATTTTTACCTTCCTTAGCACTAATCGGTACGTATTTTTTAATCGTTAGATCAAGCTTTTCCACCACTCTATTGCATTCATCTTTAACTTTTAAAAACTCCTCTTCTCGGTAATTGACCGTATCCATTTTATTAATACAGACAATAATTTCCTTAACTCCGAGAAAAGAAAGAGCTTGTAAGTGACAATGAGTATTGGATTCAACTCCATTTCCTACGTCTAATACCAAAACAGCTAAATCAGCTTGGCTTGAACCCGTAAGCATATTCTTCAAGAACTCTAGATGGCCCGGTGCGTCAATAAAAAGGAACTCGTTTTCATCTATTTTTGCGAAACATCTAGCTACGTCTATCGTGACGTTTTTTTCTCGTTCCTCAACTAATGCGTCAAGCAAATATGCGTATTCAAAGTCTTTCTTTTGCTCTAAGCACAAATTTTTAACTATCTCGATCTTCCCTTGATCAACAATGTTTTTATCAAATAAAATTCTACCAATAAGAGTACTTTTTCCATGATCTACGTGACCTAAAAACACAACCGATTTGCGTTCTTTTAAGATTGATTCATTAGAATTTTTACTTTGAATTGACATCCTTTACATGTATCCGTCTTTACGCAATCCTTCCAAAGTTCCCTTGCCTTCTTTATCTTGCCCTCTACCACTCCTTTCGGAAGTGTTCTTAAATTTTGGGGAAGAAAGTTCAACTATGACTTCTTTGGTCGACTTCGCATTAGATTCAATTTGTGCTGAGCAGAATGAACAGCCCAAAGACCGGTAACGCTTTCCTTCAACTCCATCGGAAAAATACAAATCAATCAGTGGTATATTCTCTTGATCAATATATTGCCAAATATCTAATTCACTCCAATCTAGTAATGGATGAACTCGTAAATGACTCCCTTCAGGCAACTCATTGTTATAATAGTCCCAAAGTTCCATTGGTTGATCATGATGGGCCCATTTATTTTGACCGTCACGGATCGAAAAATACCGCTCCTTTGATCGAGATCCTTCTTCATCGGCTCTAAGACCGACAATAATTGTGTCAAATTTTTCAGCTGGTATTTTATCGAATGATTTAGAATTATGATTCAACTTATATTGATATCCAATCCCACTTTGAAATTCAGTTAGTGGT
>CAYYIQ010000031.1:18646-20744 GCA_964472005.1 uncultured Bdellovibrionales bacterium
TTACAACAGTCAACTCGCGTTAAATTTCCGTCTGGATATGTTTCTCTGTTAAAGATTGCTTTTTCGTTAGTGACAAACCTTAAGTCGTACGCTTCCTTCAATGCTGTACTATTTCGATATTCAATCATTTTTGAAATTTTAAATGTTGTGTCGACATGAACAACAGGAAATGGAATTTCGCCGAAAAATGCTTTTTTAATTAACCAAACTAAAACGGAGCTGTCTTTTCCCATAGACCAAAGCACAAACATCTTTGAACGTGACGCAAACGCTTCCCGCAAGATATATATGCTACGGTTTTCCAATGCTTTAAGACTATTATTCAATCATTCTCCGTTAGATTTAAGTTTGGATCTAAAACTTAGCGCACAAAACTTCTAAATTTTTTAATGCTCAACTTTCTTTTCAATTAATTAAAATGAGACTAAGTGCTAAAAGTAGAAACTCATCTTTTTAACTAAGACTATAGCGAACTATAGTTTAGATTGTCTATGATAAGAAATGTATCCCTTAAAACTCCTAAACCATTATATGACAATACCGTAAATGTATGCGAAATTCCTATTCTACTTTAAGATGGTCTTATACTTTAATTGAATGCAAACAAATTTAACAAACCTGGCGTCGACATTGTTCAAGAAGCTTTTTAGCGAAGCCCTTTTGCAAGCGCTCGTTATACTCTTAGTTTGCCTATGTTTAGTTTACTTAATGTTTCGCCCCAATGTAATCGATTACGATACAAGCACAGCCCTCATTCCAGCTGCTCAAACTTTAAATGGAAAATCGCAAAAGATTACCGAAACCATTTATGCCAATCTCCAAAATTTAGACGAAGATGTCGCGCAACCTCAAACCTGGTTTCCAACCAGCTACGCTTTTTTCCCTTATATATTTTCCTTCCTCGAAGTTGACTCTGCGGATCCCCTAATTAGATTAAACTACGGAATTTCAACGACTTACGTCATTTTTTTTATTTTAGGTGCATTAGCATGGATACGTCTACTGGAGAAAATTAACGTATCGCAAAGTCATAATATTTATTTGTTAATGCTCTTCGTTTTTTTAGATTGGTCACTTTTGAACGAAGCAATCGGCTTTCTTTATGAATGGTCAATTGTTCCAATAGCGCTATTACTTTCATTCGACTTTATAAATAGAAGAAACGCTCTCCTTTTCGTAATATTAGGGGGATTCCTTGGTTCCTTGGTCCTTTTTAAATATAGCCTTTTAGTATTTTCTATTTCGATAATGATAGGAATTCTTGGATATTTTACATTGCTAAAAAAAGTTTCGTTTGCAAATTATTTAGCTTCAATTCTATCGTTTTCTCTAATAACTATCTTCCTGGAATTAACGATTATATCTGGAAATAGACCGGGCCGGGGAGTTTTTCAAAACATCGTCGAAAATAAAATTCCGTATCTTCAACCGATTACGAAATGGCTTATTGATTTTCAATCCGCAGCGTTGGGTGTTCCTTGGAAACTCTACAATACATATCTTGATCGGAGTTTTTTTGACGAGATAGTCCTGTTTTTTTTCTATATAAGTTTAATATACCTTATTTTCCTACTGGTATTTAGTTCTTTAAATAATAACTCACGTAAATATTCATTAAAAGATCTTTTTTTTAACGAAGAATATTCCATTTATACTTCTATCCTAATAACAGGTCTACTTTGGATATTTGGACTTACAACTATTATAATTTTCGGTAATCACCTTGGCATCGCGCCAAGGTACTTTGTATTACCAGCGAAGTTAATTTTCATTCCAGTTTTAATTTTAATTGCCCCCGCAGACCTTAATGCAAGCCGCAAAAGGACTATGAAGATAGTTCTACTTATGTTTGTTTGTCTTTATTCAGCAAACCACATCTCGAATAACTATAGGCACTTTACAAACGTGCTCACAGATAGAGATAATAGGGATTTCCAGAGCAGGAAGTTACCTATTTTTGGAAACTTCCCGATGATGGAAGTAGAGAAAGATAAAGACTTAATTTTTATCTCCCCCATGCCACAAGTCCTGCTAATGCTATCTAATTACCAAATTGGAAGAATCTACAAATTCGATTATTTTAAAGAACATTTAGTTG
>CAYYIQ010000032.1:0-20722 GCA_964472005.1 uncultured Bdellovibrionales bacterium
CTAAAAAAGTCGCCATTACAACTGGGAAATAAATGCGATTACTATTTTTTATAGCGCTAAGGCATCTCCTGGATAGAAAACGCCAGAGCTTCGTATCTCTAATTGGAATCTTCCTTGGCGTTGCTTTTTTTCTGGCCGTCTCCTCGATTATGAAGGGGTCCGAAAATGATTTTATAAAACGACTAGTTGACAACTCTCCTCATATTACTGTTGTAGATGAGTTTCGGCAGCCTAGTATTCAACCTATCGAAAAGATCTATAAAGGCGGCGCTATCGAATTGAGTAACGTACTTCCGCTAACAGAGATTAGAGGAATTAGAAATTACGAAGCTATTCTTGAAGCTGCTAATCGAATTCCCGGAGTGCGATCGGCGGCGGTTCTTTCAGGGCAAGCGTTAGTAACTTTCGCGGGAAAAGAAATTGCTATTACCCTAAATGGAATGAATCCTTCGGAGATCAGGGGTATTACGACAATTGAAAATTATATGGTCGAGGGCAGCATAGATGATCTAATCGGCTATCCAGATGGGATCGTTATCGGGAGTGAAATGTCTAAAAATCTTTCTGTCGATATGGGCGATAATATTAGTTTATCTAGCACCGCGGGGCAGACGAGAACATTTAAGGTTTTAGGTATCTTTAAAACTGGGAGACAAAGTTACGACACAAACCAAGCGTATATCTCACTAAAAAGAGTCCAGTCCTTAATGAATCGGACGAATAGAATAAATAATATTATAATTAAAATTCCCGACCCTTATGCCGCAAGTCAGATCGCGAAAAATTTAGAACAGCAGTTTCTTTATAAAAGCATTTCTTGGCAGGAAACTTCTGAAGACTTAATGGGTACCCTTAAAATACGAAATATCATCATGTATTCCGTCGTCAGTGCCGTATTAGTGGTTGCAGCATTCGGAATTTTTAACGTGATTTCAACAGTCGTAATGGAAAAGTATCGTGATATTGCAATCTTAAAATCGATGGGGTTTTACGCAGCTGATATTCGAAGAATTTTTCTAATACAAGGTACATTGTTAGGGATTGCAGGTTCTTTAATTGGGGTTCCTCTAGGAATGCTTTTCATGTGGATGCTTAGTCTCGTAAGATTCAAACCACCTGGTGCATCTCAGGCAATCAATATGCCGGTCGATTGGGGCATTTACCAATTCGTTATCGCAGTGACGTTTGCTATGTGTGCGTCTATTTTTGCAGGCTACTTCCCGTCGAGGAAAGCAGGAAAAGTCCAACCAGTAGATATTCTTAGAGGCAGTATATAAGAAATGGATAAAACACTAATCTCCCTGAAACACGTTTCAAAAAAACTAGACGGCGAAGTGCCGTTTACGTTGTTGAATGACGTTAGTCTTGAAATTAATTACGGAGAGTTTGTTGTTGTGTCTGGTCCTTCAGGTTCTGGAAAGTCCTCGCTTTTATACTTGCTAGGGTTACTCGACCTTCCAACTGCGGGGGAGATCTCTATTAAAGGCGAAAACATACTGCTTTATGACGATAAGAAGAGGGCGGATGTGAGACTAAGTGAAATTGGTTTTGTTTTTCAATTTCATTTTCTTTTACCCGAGTTTACAGCACTAGAGAATGTTATGTTGCCGATGCAGAAACTTGGTAAGTTGCCTCCTGACGTGATAAAAGAGAGGGCAAGTTCCCTTTTGGAAAGCCTAGGGCTGAAGGAGCAGGTAAATAAATTGCCTAGACAACTTTCTGGTGGACAAAGTCAAAGGGTTGCGATCGCAAGAGCACTTGCAAATTCTCCGTCGATTATTTTAGCAGATGAGCCGACCGGAAATTTAGACACGAAATCTACAGCTACGGTGAAGTCCATCTTGAAAGAATTAACGAGTGAGTTTAACACCACAGTTATCGTAGTAACTCATGACCCTGGTTTTGCAAGTGAAGGCGATCGGTTGATTACTGTCGTTGATGGGCGGGTTGTTTAGAGGAACTAGCTTTTAAGCTGAAATTAATGGTTTCCGAGCGAAGGAGGCTTAAAACAAATTTTTCGTCTTATCAGTAAGCTGGAATGACACTAGTTCTCCTTGCAGAAGTCGAATAATTAAATGTTAATTAATGTTCAGTTAACTTAGTGACTTACCTGGGAAGCGTTGGGATGTGTTGGCACATTTAATCCCCAAAGCTAATTTTTAAGTTGAAATATGAAGTCGAATGACCGATAATTAGTGATTAAGATAGTGAGCTAACCTCTTCAGGTTACTCGGGTCAGATCTCTCAGTAGAAGAATGAATTAGAATCACATGATTAAAAAACTACAAAATTCCCTGATTTTTAATTTAGTTACTTCATGCCTACTGCTATTCATAACGGTCTCACCCTGCTTATGCCTTTCTCAAGAGAACACTAGTAACGGAACAATTGGTGAAGTAGCAGCAAGCGCTCATGACTGTTGTGATAAGAGTTCAAAAGAAGATAATAGCGCAAAGTCAGGCTGTGACACTTGTGAAAATTGCGTTGCATTATCAAATGATTGTTCAAATGATCTAAGTTATCTTTCTATTAATGAGGGGTCTATTAATGCCTCTGGCGATAATATTCCAGTTAGTCTTGTATCTAGTCTTCACAGAATAAATTTTGATGTCCTTTACGCCAGTTTTAATTCTTATTTTAGCCCTCCAGATTTTCTAACCAAATCCCCAATTAGCCTCAATCTTCTCTTAAATCGTTGGTTAATCTGATTTAAGATAATTCAAATTGTAAGAGCGATACCCCACAATAATTCCATTTTTGAAGTAGTTGATGTTCTTGTGAATGGTTTCCACGCTAGTTGGAATCCTTGAACGTACCTCGACCACTTAATTGTTGTGTTCGCATAAAAACTTACTCCCTTGCATATCCAGATTGCTCTTAGTTTTTTTAAATTTAAGTCCGTTTCCAGGTGTCCTAAAATGATAATACTCAAAATAAAAAAGATAATTTTCAGTGTTTTTGCATTTCAAATATTATTTTTTCAACAGCCCCTTTTGGCGGAGGAACCATTAGGTCTTAATCAGTATCTCGAAACAGGGCTGACAAATAGTGCGTCTTTGAAATCTGCCTACGAGTCTTATTACGCACTTTTACAGCGAAATACCCAAGTTCGTACTTTACCTGACCCAACAATAAGTTATGGTAATTTCATAAGGTCGGTTGAAACAAGAGTAGGTTCTCAGAAAAATAAGTTTGGTCTTTCGCAGTCTGTACCTTGGTTTGGCACCCTCTCACTTCGAGGAGAAATCGCTGATCTAGAAGCTAACGCCGAATTTAATCGTTTTATTTCTCTTAAGAACCAACTTGTTTTTCAGATAACAAGTAATTACGCTGAACTAACTTATATTAATTCTGCTACCGAAATCGTGAAGTCAATCAAACAACTGGTTGAGACATGGGAGGAAGTCCTACAAGAACGATTTAGAACGGGGACAAGCTTACACAGCGATATTGTACGTGTGCAATTGGAGTTAGGAAAGCTAGAAGATAAACTTCTCGAACTCGAAGATTTAAAGAATCCATTAACAGTTAGCTTTAATTCCCTTTTGAATAGGGACGCTTTTGCGGAAATTCAGACAACTGAAGCTTTTCTTTCATCGAATAAGAATATTTCAGTGACATTTGACGAAATCCTAAAAAATAACTCTGAGCTCATGATGATGGAGTCTGCAATCAAGGCAAAAAATTCTGGAATCAGCTTAGCAGAAAAAAAGTTTTTCCCTGACTTCACCTTTGGCGTCGACTACATTGGGGTCGGCGATAGTGGTACTTCAAGCGGTGATGGAGGTAAGGATGCAGTTATTGGGTTGGTCTCAATTAATGTTCCTCTATATTGGAATAAAAATGAAGCGGCGGTGATCGAAGCAAAAGCAAGAAAGAAAAGTTTCGAGGAATTGAAGAAAGATCGAGAATTTCAACTTCGAGCGGAGCTAGCAAAAGCTAAATTTAATTATAGAGATTCAAAAAGAAAAATAAAATTATACAAAAATACCCTGATACCTAAAGCAGAAGAATCAATAGATGCAAGTTATACTGCCTACAAAACTGGTAATACGGGGTTCCTTGAAGTTCTAGAAGCTGAACAACGTTTTCTTGAATTTAATATCACGTTAAAGCGCTCCCTCGCGGACAGAATAATTGCCGCAACCAAGCTAGAGCAGCTTGCAGGGGGTTTTAACGACGTAAAAACTGAAATTGGTAACTCAGCAAATGAGGTAGAATGATTATGAAAGTTATTAACAAGTTACTCAAGTGTTTTCTAGTTGTTTCAATGTTTATCTCGTTTGCGTTTGCTGAAGATATGACCGGTCATAATCATGAACATACGCCGATGGATGAAAGCAGTTCAAAAAGTTCAACTATCTGGACATGCTCGATGCACCCGCAGATTCGACTTCCTAAGCCTGGTAAATGTCCAATTTGTCACATGGATTTAATTCCTGTGGAAATCTCTGGCAGTGACAATGGTTCCGAAATGGAGACATTAAAGCTAAGTGATAATGCTGTAAAATTGATGGACATTCAGACAAGCTTCGTTAAACGCAAATGGGTTGAAAAGCCGGTTAGGTTAACGGGTCAAGTTGATTACGATGAAACAAGAGTGAAGCACATTACTGCTTGGGTGCCTGGAAGAATTGAGAAGTTATTTGTTGATTACACCGGTGTCGAGGTAAAAGAAGGTGATCATATTTTATCACTCTATAGTCCCAAACTACTATCAGCTCAGGAGGAATTGGTTCAATCAGGTCGGACCCTTTCGAAAATGACAAATGGTAGCGAACTAATAAAACGTTCTTCCGAGCGATCCTATGAAGCTGCAAAAGAAAAGTTAAAACTATTAGGTCTCACCGCACAACAGATCGGGGTACTTGGAAAAACAGGAGATGCAAAAGATCGAGTTACAATTTTTGCTCCCATGGGAGGAACTGTTGTTGAAAAAAATGTAAATGAAGGAATGTACGTTGAAACCGGTATGAGGCTATATACGATTGCCGACCTGCGTCACCTTTGGTTAAATTTGGATGCTTACGAGACGGATTTAAGCTGGATAAAATATGGCCAAAAAGTAAAGTTTTTTGCAGAAGCCATTCCAGGAGAAGAATTTGAAGGGGTAGTCTCATTTGTTCAACCGATACTTGATGAAAAGACACGAACCGTAAAGATTAGAGTAAATGTTGATAATCAAACGGAACATTTAAAACCAGGAATGTTTGTTACTTCCACAATTCTTTCACAGATTAGTGACGACGGTACAGTAATCGCGCCTAATTATTCAGGTGAATTTATTTGCCCAATGCATCCAGAGGTAGTTAAAAAAACTGCCGGCTCCTGTCCAATTTGCGGAATGGACCTAGCGAGTGCCACAGACCTCAGTTTTGTTTCAAAGGTAAAAAAATCTAAAGAAAGAGCTCCATTAATAATTCCTGTATCAGCTCCGCTGGTAACTGGTAAACGCGCGGTTGTCTATCTTAAGGACCCTAAAGAAAATACTTTTTATATGAGAGAGGTAGTCCTTGGTCCAAAGGCCGGAGAATTTTATCTAGTTAAATCTGGCCTGAAGGAAGGAGAACAAGTTGTTACAAATGGTGCGTTCAAGATCGATGCAGATCTTCAAATAAGGGGCGCTAAAAGCATGATGAATCCTGTTGAGACAACAGTTATGTCCGGTCATGCAAACCATAAATAAAAGGTAAGAGAATGAATTCCATAATTCGATTTTGTTTAGAAAATAAACTTGTTGTCTTCTTAATGATGACTTTCGTCATCGTTTGGGGAGTCTTAGTTGCGCCATTTGATTGGGATATTAAATCACTCCCACGATCGCCAATTGCAGTTGATGCTATTCCCGATATTGGTGAGAACCAACAAATTGTTTTTACAAAATGGCCAGGCAGGTCGCCAAAGGATATCGAAGATCAAATTACATATCCCTTAACTGTTTCACTTTTGGGAATACCAGGAGTGAAAACCATTCGCAGCTTTTCTTACTTTGGTTATTCGTCGATTTATATTATTTTTAAAGAGGATATTGAATTCTATTGGTCCCGATCGCGGATATTAGAAAAACTTTCAAGTCTCCCACAAGGTACTCTTCCAGAGAGCATCACTCCGGCACTTGGTCCAGATGCAACGGCACTAGGACAAATTTTCTGGTATACCATCGAAGGTCGGGATAAAGATGGCAATACGACGGGTGGTTGGGACCTAGATGAAATTAGAAGTGCACAAGATTGGTATATTAGATACGCCTTGCAATCCGCAGACGGCGTCTCCGAGGTCGCGTCTGTCGGTGGATTTGTTAAAGAGTATCAAATCGATGTTAGTCCAGACGCGCTCCGTGCATTCAATATAAGCCTTGCTCAGGTAATTAATGCTATCCGAAAATCTAACGTAGATGTTGGTGCTCGAACGATTGAAGTTAATAAAGTGGAATATGTCGTCCGTGGCGTTGGTTTTATTAAATCTTTAAAAGATATCGAAGAAGTTGCGGTAAGTGTCCGAGGGAATAATGTTCCTATTCAAATAAAACACATTGCAAAAGTGGGGTTTGGGCCGGCGCTACGTCGGGGTGCTTTAGATAAAGGTGGTGCCGAGGTTGTTGGAGGAGTCGTTGTCGCAAGGTATGGCGAAAATCCACTACAAACTATTCGAAACGTAAAAGAAAAGATAGAGGAAATTATTCCGGGGATGCCAGCAAAAATCCTTGAGGATGGGACAGAGTCGAAACTTACGATCGTGCCATTTTACGATCGAAGCGGCTTAATTTTCGAAACGCTAGGAACTTTAAATGATTCTCTATATCAGGAAATACTAGTTACAATAATTGTAATCATCGTAATGGTGATGCATTTTGCAAGTTCGATCTTAATTTCAGCATTGTTACCGCTCGCAATTCTAATCGCATTTATTCTGATGAAGTTGTTTGGAGTCGATGCCAATATCGTAGCACTTTCCGGTATTGCGATCGCGATTGGAACTATGGTCGATATGGGGATTGTGATGTGCGAAAACATCCTCGTTAGATTGAAAGAGGCTCCAGAGGGTGAAAGTAAGCTCGAAACAATATTTCAAGCGTCAATCGAAGTTTCTGGTGCAATTATCACAGCTGTACTTACGACGGTTGTTAGTTTTCTCCCGGTTTTTTCTTTGGAAGCTGCAGAAGGAAAGCTCTTTAAACCACTTGCGTATACCAAAACATTTTCACTCGCAGGAGCATTGTTCGTTGCACTATTACTAATACCACCCCTTGCACACGTTCTTTTTAGAGATTGGTCTAAAAACAGGAATCTTCTCCGAATACTTTTTGTCGCGGAAATATTTCTAGGATTTGCGTTGATTGCGAGCTTTCCATTTCCAGCTATCATTCTCATCACAATTGGGTTGTATGGAATTTTAAATAAATTGTTATTAGAAAAGATTCCAGCCGTTGCAGCTTACCAAGATTGGATCATTCCAGGCTTAGCTATAATCTTAATTACATTTCTATTGGCTAAATCTTGGCTTCCGCTTGGTGTGGATTCAGGGATTATTGCAAATTTCTTCGTCGTAGGTTTGTTTATTTCCCTTGCACTGGTCGGCTTTCATTCTTTCCAAGGAGTCTATCCTAAGCTTCTTTCGTGGGCGTTGGATCATAAGATGGTTTTTGCGATACTACCATTTAGTGTTGTTCTAGCTGGCGCGTTAATTTGGTCTAAGTCTGGCGAGGAGTTTATGCCGTCACTTGATGAAGGATCATTCCTTTATATGCCAACAACAATGCCTCATGCATCAATAGGAGAATCGCTAGATGTACTGAAAAGACTTGATATGGCAATTTCAGCAATACCCGAGGTAGAGATGTCTGTTGGAAAATTAGGTCGGATTGATTCTTCGTTAGATCCGGCGCCAGTTTCAATGTTTGAAAACATTGTTAACTATAAATCCGAATACATTCTTGATAAAGCCGGCCGACCTGAGTATTTTCGTTTTAATGATGACAAAGATGTTTTTGAAAAAGATGAATCAGGAAACCTAATTAAGGATTCTAACGGGCGACCGTTTCGTCAATGGCGAGATAGTATAAATTCGCCCGATGATATTTGGAATGAAATTATAAAGGTAGCTAAACTACCCGGGGTTACTTCTTCTCCAAAGTTGCAGCCAATAGCAGCAAGGATTGTGATGTTGCAATCAGGTATGCGCGCACCGATGGGGATAAAGATTAAAGGCCCAACTTTAGAAGATATTAACGATGTAGGTATGCAAATCGAGAAATTTCTTAAAGAAGTTCCTGAAGTTGAAGCAAGCGCCGTTATTGCTGACAGAGTCGTCGGGAAACCTTATTTGGAGATCGAAATTGATCGCAGTAAAATCGCTAGATTTGGATTAACAATAGCTGATGTGCAAGATATCATCGAGGTCGCCATTGGCGGTAAACCTTTGAGCACCACCGTCGAAGGGCGGGAAAGATACCCAGTTAGAATTCGCTATCCACGTGAATTAAGAAGTGATCTTGAGTCACTCGGTAATATTCTCGTGCCAACTCCACAGGGGCAACATCTACCACTTAAACAATTGGCGAAAATAATATTTAGTCGTGAAGCTCAGGTAATTAAAAGTGAAGATACTTTTCTTACAAGTTACGTCGTTTTTGATAAAAAAGATGGGTTTTCAGAAGTGGAGGTTGTGAATGCGGCTAAGGAATATCTCAATACGAAAATCAAAGCGGGCGATATTAAAATACCCGAAGGGGTTAGTTTTAATTTTGCAGGTAGTTATGAAAACCAGTTAAGAGCAAAAAAGCGTTTTGCACTTGTGATACCGCTTACGCTTTTTGCAATCTTCATGATTCTTTATTTGCAATTTCGTTCGACGATTATTACGTTCATAATCTTTTCAGGTATCTTGGTAGCATGGTCAGGAGGATTTATATTGCTCTGGCTCTATTCTCAAGACTGGTTCTTAAACTTTTCGCTTCTTGGATTAGACTTTAGAGAACTATTTCAAATAAGAACTTTTAATTTAAGCGTAGCTGTTTGGGTTGGCTTTATCGCATTATTCGGAATTGCATCGGACGATGGGGTCCTGATGGCGACTTATATTAAGCAAAAGTTTAAAGACTTAGCTCCAAAAACTAAAGAAGAAATTAGGCAGGCTGTGGTTGAAGCAGCAGAAAGACGGATTAGACCAGCCCTAATGACTACTGCTACGACTGTACTAGCCTTATTACCTGTATTGACTTCAAAGGGCAGAGGATCGGATATCATGGTCCCAATGGCGATTCCTTCTTTTGGGGGTATGATCATCGCGCTGTTAACCGTCTTTATAGTACCTGTATGTTATTCAGCATTAATAGAGATATCAGTATTAAAACAAGATGGAGATTAGTCATGGATCAGAAAAAGATTATGTACGTAACTGGGATGACGTGTGGAAGTTGTGAATCCAAAATTGAGACGACACTAGGGGAAATTGACGGTGTTGAGAGTGTAAAAGCTTCGCACTCTACCGGTCAGGTAAAGGTTGAGTTAAGTAAAGAAATTGATAATGAGACGTTGATTGATGCGGTAAATAAGAATCCAAAATATCATGCGTCAATGAAGGAATCTGCCGACACTCCGATAGGACAGCCTCGAAAACAGGACGAGCCAAAAGAAAGTCTCTATCCACTTTTTTTAATCGTTGGATATATTTCTCTAAGTGTTTTTCTAATTTCACTCACAACCTCCAACTTTGAAATGAGTTTCATGATGAGAAATTTCATGGCTGGTTTCTTTCTAGTTTTTTCATTTTTTAAAATGTTAGATATCGAAGGTTTTGCAGACTCGTTCGCAAGTTATGATGTTTTGGCTGCCAAGTCGAGAAAATGGGCGCTAATGTATCCTTATGTTGAGCTCGGACTTGGGGCGCTTTATATATTAAATGTACTACCGATAATCGTAAATCTAGTAACTCTGTTTATTATGGCTATTGGAGCCTATGGAGTGCTTAAGACCCTTCTCGATAAGCGTAGTATTCAGTGTGCATGCCTCGGAACCGCGCTGAATTTACCTATGACTAAAGTTACCTTAGTTGAAGATTTGGTAATGGCGGGAATGGCGTTTGTTGCGTTGTTTGTGCTGTAAAAAATTATTTATGAATGGAATGGAATAAGTGATTAAGTTCAAGGTGTCTATGGGGCTAGATACTGAGGTGCATGTAAAAGATAAGGTATTTATGAAGATTTGTGACGATACGTTTGTCGTTGAGACAGAAAGACATGCTCGCCTAAAGAATATAGGTTTTTCTGATCTCGCAAAAGTGGTGCCACGCCTCCCGATGCGTTCAGAAATAGAAGACTTGGAAGCTAGTGCATAGACGTGCTGTGACGATTTCGAACCAAAAGGAATCTCCATGATAAGAAGAAGCAGAAGAAAACGGCTCATTTAAAAAGCTTTATTAAACAAGTTTAAAGTTTAATCTTTTTCTTCTTTTAATTGCGATGAGTTTGAATTGTATCTCTGTTATACTTAATTCATAAACTCTTGAATGTGCTTGAGACGTGATAATGGCTAAATTAATAATGAAGATTTTAATACGATGGGTTTAAGCTGAAATGGCAACCGTGATCGCAGAAATAACTCAGATGCCAGATGACGGACTGAACTTCTTCCCCCTAGTGAGTATTTTGATCACACTTGCTGCGGTGTCAAGTTATATCAATTATCGATATATTAAGTTGCCAACAACGATCGGTGTGATGTTGGTTGCTCTTATCGTGTCAATAGCGTTAATTCTCGCAGGTCCATACGCGGAAGGATTTCGCGAACAAGTAGCAACGACAGTCTCGCAAATTCCCTTTAGTCATGCGTTGTTACATGGGATGCTGGCATTTTTGCTATTTGCTGGCTCGATTCATGTTGATTTAGATGATCTTGGCCGGGAGTGGCTGACTGTTTCATTGCTAGCAATTCTTGGAACATTGGTTACCACCGTGATTGTGGGCGGTTTGACTTGGTACGCTCTTGCTTTGCTGGGATTTGAAATTCCACTTTTGCACGCGATGCTTTTTGGTTCTTTAATCTCGCCTACTGATCCAATTGCTGTAATCGGCATTATGAAATCGGTTGGAGCGCCTCGGCAACTAGAAGTTCAGGTTGCGGGAGAGTCACTATTTAACGACGGTCTAGGGGTTGTTGTGTTCCTATTGTTGCTTGATCTCTCAGGATTTGCTGATTTTGACAAGAATGTTGTTGCAAGTGGATCCGACTTCTGGTCATCGATTCACTTTGGTGAAATAGCGTTTCTTCTGCTACAGGAAATTGGAGGGGCGCTTGTGCTTGGTTTAACTGCAGGTTTTGCGACTTACTATATGTTAAAGCGAGTAGATAATTATCAGGTTGAGGTTTTGCTTACACTGGCGTTGGCGATGGGGGCCTACGCGTTGGCAGATGCGATTAATCTTTCCGCACCGATTGCCGTTATTGTCGCAGGACTGTTTGTTGGTAATAAGGGACGTGCGCTCGCGATGACCGAGAAAACACGAGTGCATGTTGATACCTTTTGGGAGCTTATTGATGAAATATTAAACGCTGTTTTGTTTTTGCTGATAGGTTTGGAAATTCTTGTGCTTCCTCTTGAACGACACTGGATCATAGCGGGGTGCTTGGTTATTCCGATCGTGCTTTTCGCCCGTTGGGTCAGCATCTCTGGAATTATTGGGTCATTGAGGTTGTTCAGCGTTCAATCAAAAGGTGCCATTTCGGTATTGACATGGGGAGGTTTGCGCGGCGGAATTTCTGTCGCGTTGGCATTGTCATTGCCTCCTAACGATTCAAGAAGCCTTATTCTCACCTTGACATACTTCGTCGTAGTCTTTTCAATCTTAGTTCAAGGACTTACGATTGGTCGAGTGATTAAACGAACGACGTGAAGGTGTCTTTAATATATTTAAAAACTCGGTATCTAATTAAGCGCGGAGTACTTTTATTATCCGCGCCCATGGTTCCCTTAAGGTCGATAACTAAAGCCATCGACCGCTGAAATTTAGCAACCTTATAAACGACCTGTAAGCGCCATGATTAGAACGACTAATAAAACAAGACCGCCAATTCCACCAATGTAGACATTCTGTAATAGGAAGGCGATTAAAAGTACAACTACGACTGTTCCCAGTAAACCATTACGCATAAAACTGTTCCTTAATTTGGGATTTGCGAACGATAAGATCTCAGAATTAAAATCTCGTTTTTCGCAAAAAATTTTATTCGCAATACACTTCAAGGTCTATTGCATTTGCAATAGACCGCATTTTTCGACCACTTAACATGATATCGATCATTCCGAATGGGGAGCTGCGATGTCATCTTTTCATTGAATTCATTTAAACCCAGAGGTCTATCCATGATGTTATCAAAGGCAATGATACTATTTATCATCGCAAGCTCTTTTCTGTTAGGAATAATTTGCTCGATAATCATAAACTCCACTCAGCTTCTACAACTCCTTAAGAAAAGTATTTTTCAAGAAAGACAAATAAAGATTCTTTCGAAAAAAGCGAAAGAGAAAATAACTGAATTAAGTAGGGAGAAAGAATTAATGAGCCAAAAATTAATTAAATCAACTTCTAAGGAAGAGGATCAGAATGAAACTGAAGAAAAAATTCTAGATCTCAAACACTCAAACGAAGAGCTAATCCAAAAAATCTCAGTACTCGAAAGCGAAGCCGATGGGGAAGATCCTGTAGAATCACCTTTGACAGCTGACAGTTATGATCTGAGTGAAATAGATGGTATCGGGAAAGGTTACTCATCGCGTTTAAACGACGAAGGTTATTGTAATACGAGTGACCTTGCAAAAATCAATGGCGATAAAAAGGGAATAGCTACTATCTCTAAAATAGTCGGGGTTGAATATTCCCAAGTTTCCAATTGGTGTTCGATGGCAGAACTTATGAGAGTAAATGGAATTAGAGGTCCGTTTGCATATTTGTTAAGCGCTGTTGGAATTAAGACGCTTAAGAATCTTTCAGAATCGAATTCCGAGGATCTGTGTAAGCAACTTGCTGTTGAAAATGCAAAGGAATCGAAAACTCCCACTGTTCCATCAATTGTGACTATCGAGTCTTGGATAGACGAATCAAAAAAGGTCGCTAATAGTTAAGGATCGAGGTTTTTGGAAAGCCTATGTTAGGGGGGTAGTTGTAGCGAACATGGGGATATGTTCGCTACAAGAAATCGTAAGACTATTGACCGTTTTCATTCTTTATCAATGTTTTATCTTTCACAAAAATGCTTATTAATAGCGGCAATACTAACAAAGTTAAAAGTGTAGATGAAATAATACCGCCAATAACAACTGTGGCTAGCGGCCTTTGAACTTCTGAACCAGTTCCATGACTAATCGCCATTGGAACAAATCCGAGTGAGGCAACAAATGCTGTCATCATTACCGGTCTTAGTCTGGAAACCGAACCTTCGATAATGCTCGTGTAAACCTGGTTTCCTTGAGCTATTAAATTCTTAATGAAGCTTACTAGTACCAAGCCATTGAGTACGGAAACTCCCGATAGCGCAATGAAACCTACAGCGGCTGAAATCGAAAAGGGAATGTCTCGAAACCAGAGTGCTATTATGCCTCCTGAAAGTGCAAATGGAACTCCACTGAATACTAATAAGGAGTATCTCAAGGATCTGAAAGTTAGGAATATTAGTCCGAATACGCAGAGCAGAACAGTCGGAACAACTACCATCAAGGTTTTCTGAGCTGAGATCAGGTTCTCGTATTTCCCACCCCAGTTGATCCAGTAATTTGTGGGAATGGTGTATTTTTGCTCTAAGGTTTTCTGAGCATCCTCTACAAAGGAACCTAGGTCTCTATTTCTAATGTTTGCTGTAACTACTATTCTTCTTTTTCCATTTTCTCGGCTAATTTGGTTTGGTCCTTCGTTAACCTCGATGTTCGCAATGTCTTTAAGAAGAATATAAGGAATTTTAGGTTGCTCTGACTTTAATTCCAACATGGCTGTGTTGCTATTGTTGTCTTTCAATTCCGGGCGAAGTAATGAAATTGGCAGTGATCCAATTCGTTCAATATTTTCCCTTTCGACTTGGCTCAATCGAATCACGATTGGGAAACTGCGATCTCCTTGATAAAAACGACTGGCGGTATGTCCGGCATAAGCTGTTTGAATGATTTCTTGGACATCTGAGGCATTTATGCCATACCTTAACAGTTTGCTCCTAATAGGTTTGATAGTGATGGTAGAGAGGCCGGTAATCTGTTCGACCTTGACGTCCGATGCCCCGTCTATTGATTGAATAATGTCTTTAATCTTTTGACCTTCGCTCAATAGTATCTCTTGATTGTCGCCAAAGATTTTTATTGCAAGATCACTTCTAACTCCTGCGATTAGTTCGTTAAACCGCATTTCGATTGGTTGAGTGAACTCATAGTTGTTGCCCGGAACTTTTAAAGCAATTTTCTCGATTTCGGCAAGAACTTCGGATTTTGGTTTGTTCGGATCTTCCCATTCATCACGCGGCTTTAACATAATAAAACCATCGGACACGCTCGGTGGCATTGGATCGTTTGCTATTTCCGCAGTTCCAATTTTCGCAAATGTGTGACTCACTTCGCCGACCTTTCTTATTTCATGTTCAAGCTGGTTCTGCATTTTTATAGCTTGGGTGAGTGAGGTTCCAGGTATCCTTAATGAGTGAAGTGCTATATCACCTTCGTCAAGTTTCGGTATGAATTCAGATCCAAGGCGGGTGAATAACATTAAGGAAAAAATGAAAAGTGCAATTGATGAGCCGATTACTAATCTTCTGAAATTAAAAAGACTTTTTAAGAATTTTCTATAGCCGTTTTGTGCCCTCTCTATCCAATTAGCGTGTTCATTGACTTTGCCGGTAATGAAAATTGCAACTGCGGCGGGGACGAATGTTAACGAAAGAATGAATGCTGAAAACAGCGCAATTAAAACGGTCAATGCCATCGGGTGAAACATCTTTCCCTCTACTCCAGTTAGGGCAAGGATTGGGATGTAGACGATCATAATAATTAGTTCACCAAACATTGTTGCTTGTCGAACTTCCGATGAAGATTTAAAAACAAGATCTAATCTTTCTTGCTTAGTTAGTAGTCGGCCAAGACGTTTTTGTTCGTCGCCGAATCGTTTGATGCAGTTTTCCACTAGGATTACAGCACCATCAACGATCAACCCAAAATCTAGAGCACCAAGGCTCATTAAGTTTGCGCTTAACTTTGCTTGAGCCATCCCAAAAATTGTCATTAGCATCGAAATTGGAATAACGAGCGCAGTGATTAGAGCAGCTCGGAAGTTTCCAAGGGCCGCAAAAAGAATAATAATGACGAGAAGTGCGCCTTCAAAAAGATTCTTTTGAACGGTCTTGATTGTTAGGTTAACTAAGTTTGATCTGTCATATACAGCTTTCGTTATAACCCCTGGTGGGAGTGAGTTGCTAATGTCTTCTAATTTTTTCTTTACACTTTCTGAGACATCTCTGCCATTTTCACCAATCAACATAAAAACAGTTCCCAACACAACTTCTCTTGAGTCCTCAGTCGCTGCGCCAGTTCGAAGTTCAGAACCGATACTTACGTTAGCAAGATCTCCGAGTTTAATTGGAACTCCGTCATGCATCGCAACGATAAATTCATTGAGCTCATCCACGCTTTCGATCTGAGAGGGTACTCTAATCAAATATTGTTCACCTTCTTGTTCGATAAAAGCAGCGCCAATGTTTTCATTGTTTTTCGCAATTGATACGGAAAGATCGTTAAGGGTTAGGTCGAAAGCTCTAATCTTATCGAGATCTGGAGTGACTAGAATTTGTTTTGACGCCCCGCCAATCGAATTTATTTCGACTACTCCCGGAACAGTCCTAAGTTGCGGTTTGATTACCCAATCTTGAATTTCTCTGAGTTCTTCAAGGGAATGTGTCGAGTCTGCTTTTTCCGACTCGACAGTAAACATGAAAATTTCCCCTAGTCCGGTAGTGACGGGACCTAATGTCGGTGTGATGCCAGCCGGGATTTTGTCTTTAGTTTCTTGAAGTCTTTGTGCGATCAATTGCCGCGCAAAATATATATCTGTGCCATCTTCAAAAACGACGGTTATCTGAGATAGTCCATATCTTGATATTGATCTGGTGTATTCGAGATGTGGGATTCCAGACAACAGAAGTTCAATAGGTATTGTTATTCGTTGTTCGGCCTCAAGTGGTGAATATCCGGGAGCTTCACTGTTGATTTGTACCTGAACGTTTGTAATGTCTGGTACGGCATCGATAACTAGTTTTTGATAAGAGAAAATTCCCATTATCGCAAATGCGATTGATGCAATTAGTACGAGATAGCGATTTGTTATCGAAAATTTAAGAATGGAATTAAACACCTAGAACCTCACTGTTTAGTTGATTGTTTTCAGAAATCTTAATGATCATGACTTGCGCCGGATTTAAGAATATCTGCTTTTATCAGAAATGAATTTTCCGAAACGTACTCATCGCCTTCGTTTAGCCCAGAGATAACTTCAATCCAATCATCTCCACTCTTTCCAATTTCAATTGGTCGAACTTCGTAAATCTCACCTGATTTTATGAAGACCGATTTATTGTTGTTGAAATTTTGGATTGCTGTTTTTCGGATTGCTATATTGTCACTGGAAGTGTTGGTTAAGATTTTGCCGACAACAAACATTCCAGGAAGAAATGTGCCATCTTTGTTGTCAATGATAACCCTTGCCATTTGAGACTGCGAGTTTTTATCGATGTATGGAGCAATATATGAAATGACGCCTTCTACAGAGCTTTCTTGATCGAGGGTTGTAATTTCAATTTTTTGATTTAGCTTAACTGCAGAAAGTTCAGAAACGGGAATAAAAAAGTCACCCCATACCTCTGAGATATCTGCCACAATATACACCCACTGGTTCTCAGCAACGAACTCGCCCGGAATGAGATGGCCATTGATAACAGTACCGGAGATTTGAGATTTGACTTCAAACGGCTGTAAGCTTTGGTTGCTCTCAATTATTGCTAATACTTCACCTTTTTCGGCTTTGTCTCCAATATGTTTCCGACCTTCTTTAACTATTCCTGAAAATCGTGGAATGATATGTGCAATTTTATGTTCGCTCGGTAGAATATTTCCGCGAATTTTAACTACGTTGCCAATTTCTCTACGACTTGCTTTTTCTGTTTTTACTCCAGATATCTTAGCTACAGTGTCGGGGATTTTGGTTCTTCCTTCAAAGCTGTCAAAATGCCAATCGTATTTCACACCTTCATGCTCGGCTTCAACCGAAACAGTAAAAGAGTGAGGTTCCCCTACAACTTCGTTACTAAGATAAAAATCACCTGATTCAGTAAATGTTAAATCATTTTTCTTTTGTGCTAACCTAGTTAACCCTACTTTAACTTTGAATACAGAAGTCTCAAGTGCCTTCATCTGATCGTAAGCGTAGATTCTTAAGCGCGGAGCAGTGCCAGTTTCAAAGATCTTCAGTTCGATTGAAAAATCGCTTTTTGATAAAAGAGTACCTCCATTTGGTCCTTTAGGAGCTTCCTCTTCATGATGACCATGTTCGTCAGGTTCATGGTTGTCATGACCGTGGCCATGAGCATCAGCTTTGTTGTCGTGACTTTCAGAAGATCCACCACAACTTGTGATTGAAATTACGAAAAGAGCTGTAACAGATAGTTTAAAAAGAGTTTTCATTATATTTCCTCGCCGACAATGATTGATAATTTAATTCTAGCGCTCGCTGCCTGAATAAGGCTTGAGAGAGATTTTAATTGGGACTCGTTTAATACTCTAAGGGATTGCCAAACCTGAACTACGTTTCCTTGACCTCTTAAATAGAGACTCTCTTGGGAAGCAAGCGCTTGTTCGAAAGAGGGAACTACTTTTCCAGTAAAGATTTCGTATTGTTCAGCTGAGGTAACCGCTGCCACTCTGAGAGTTCTTATTTGGGACTCTAGACCCCCTTTGTCTAGGAAGCCTGTCTTTTTTGTAATGGTAGTTTTTGCTGCATTAAGTTTGAGTAATTCACCTTGGTTCCTGTCCCAAAGAGGTAAGGGGATAGCTACTCCAACACCGAAAAAATCTCCGCCATCATTTGTATGCTGGTAAGCTAGACGTGGTGTGATTTGCGGGAACATGTCCAGTTTCGCAACTTCTATTTGATCGTCTATTAAATCATTTAATATCTTATTGCGTGAGACTTCGCTTAAACCGTTGCTTAAAGCTCGCTCTATAAGTACCTCGCTAGTTGGTATTTGATTGAGCTTAGGTTTAACTGTTAAGGCGATATGACAATTCATGCCGAGGAGGCGCATTAATTCGGCTTGAAGCAATTCGATCTCAGCTTCTATGCCTTTTGCCTCTGCAATTAATCTAAATTTTTCACCTTCAAAAATTTTTTCGTCGCCTAAAGAGAGTTGACCCTTCTTGACACCTTCTTTAATTACAGACAGTTTTTTACTTGCTCGATCCTCGGAGTCTTTCATAATTCCAACGGTCTCTTGTAACATAAACAGAGAGTAAAAATTTAGCTCTAATTTCTGGGTGAATTGTAACAATTTTATTTTTTTATCAACGTCTCCAAGATTTCTTATGGTTGTCGAAAGTTTACTTCTTGAGCCAAAATTAGATAGGCGTAGCGGCTGGCCAAGTGATACGTTACTTTGATCGTCGTTATCACCATTTAAAGCTTCATTGGTATAGACTTGTTCGATTTGAAGTTCCGGATTATTTAGAACCTCGATTTCAAAAGCTGCTTTTAGCTCAGCGGCATATTCTTCGTCTATTTCCGAAATTATTGGTGAATTGTTTAGGGCTAACGCCTTAAATTCCTCAATTGAGAGTGTCGTTTCGCACCTCCTCGCCAAATTTGGAACTTCTGCGTTAACGTTTGACGATTCGGCGAATATTGACGCTATGATCAATCCGATCACAGCGGCTTTGTTTAAAAAAGTAAAATTCATTGCACGTAATTTTATAATGATAATTAGTAAGTGGGTGTAAGCGAACGTATTCAATAACCATTGGCTAAATGTTTACGGGTACAGTTTATTGATTTATTTGGAAGTGAAAGGAGGGGCTTGCGCTGCTATTTTTAAGCTAGACAGCAGGTACGTTATATCAATTGAGGTTTCTTGAAATGAAGTTAATGAAAACCCTGATGATTTAATGTATTCGGTTTTCAATCTTAGAAGAATTTCTTGAAGAAAAAGCAGGCCTTGTAGTGGGATAATAGCTATTTTTGCAATGCTTAAACCACCACTGGTTAGATTTGCGACGGCGATGGGATGAGGCTCACCGTGACTATGAGAGTCTGCCTCGTTCTCATGTGTGTGAGGTATCGTTGACCCTATATGGTTGTTTAAGTGAGTCGGTTTTTCAATCTGTAAAATTACTTCTTTAAGTGAAACAATTGCATCTTCAAATACACAATGATTTGGCAAAGCCAAAAGCAAAAGTGTTAGCAGAATTGAAGTTGTTTTCTTAAACATGATTCCCGCTACATAACATAGCTCTAAAGTATTAAACAATCTAAAAGTTTATCGTAAAATAAGCGAAAAAACTGTTGCCGCATTTTAACCGTCCAAATTTTCGCAATGAATTTCAGGTTTTAGGTTGATTTGGGTGAATCTACCTATCGTAAGTTTGATTATCTGGGAAAGGCTATTGAAATCTATTTGGTTCATAATAGAATAGTTTTCGTTCTACCATAATTTGAATGACAAAATTTGGTTTGGAGTCTTTTACGAGCTGCCTATTAAACCCATTTGTATTGAGGGAGTTGGTTTTGGAAAAGCTTTCAGCAAGCCAAGGTAAAATGGGTTCTCCGAAAGAGTCATGGAAAAATACAATGCTTGGTTCGCTCTTCTTTTTGCTATTTTCAGTCGTCAGTGTCTCTCCCCCATCTGGACCATTCTTTATGATATATGAATTCCATGGTGTTTTGAATATCAATTTATTTGTTGTTTCTGTTATTAGGGAGTCTAGTCCAAGAAGTAACGTTAAGTCGCCCGATACCGAGGATGGTTGAATGAAGAAGTCATTGTGCGTTATGTTACTAATTCTACGATTCTCATTTAAGCTATTAAGTTTGCGTATAATCTCAGTGTAAACAATAAAAGCTCCTTCGTCATTCCAATGAGAGTCCGTATGATAATAGACTTCTTTTTGTTTTTTAGCTTTATTTAATTCTGGTCTTAGGTCGAGAAATTGAACTTCGGTATTTTGTTCGAGGTAGTTAAAGAGTTGATCTATTCGGTCTTCATTTTTTTCGGGAACTAGCCAGTCCGGTAAGCGTTCTGGATAAATACTTTTTGAGTCTGGTGCTATGACGAATAAATAGATAGCTCCTTTACTCTTAGAGTATTCAGCTCTGCTTTCAAGCGCTTTCTTCCATTTTTTCAATTCACGTTCAGAGAATAAGTTTCTGTTTTTAAAGTCTCGAAGTGTATTTTTTTGTTTATAGAAAAGATTAGGTCCTGTCCCTACAAGAACTTCTGCCGAACTTGAACTGCCTAGTGCAAAATATCTTAACGCGCTATTTGAGATAACCAAAAGATTTTTCAACCCGTAGTGATCTTGAAAGTATTCTTCAAAATCTTTTTTAAAGGTCTCCCAGGGATACTGAATCTCGGGAAGTGGTTTTAAGATTCTTTTTTCATTCGTATTAGGTCCAATCCTAATTCCAAGGGTTAGGGTAAGACAAGGTAGGGCT
>CAYYIQ010000033.1:0-20492 GCA_964472005.1 uncultured Bdellovibrionales bacterium
GGCAGTGCTATTGCTGCAATTGCGCCTGTTATTGGGGCTAAAAACGATCAAATTGGAGTTTCTCTCGGAATTGTCTTTTTGTTGAATGCAATTGCTCTCTTGATATTTCCACCGATCGGACAATACTTTAACCTCTCAGATTATTGTTTTGGTTTGTGGGCGGCTATTGCGATTCACGATACGAGTTCGGTTGTCGGTGCTGCTAGTAATTTTAGTAACGGCGCTTTGGCGGTTGCGGTTCCTGTAAAGTTAGCAAGGGCACTTTGGATTATTCCGCTTGTTTGGTTGAGTCAAAAGTATTTTCAGAATCAGGAAAATAAGAATACTCCCTTAAAGTTTCCTTGGTTTATTTTGTATTTTCTTTTTGCTTCGGTTTTGGGAACAGTTTTTGTTGGTCTTCGGGATTTTTGGAATGAATTGTATTCATATTCTAAGCAAGGGTTGTCTTTGACTTTGTTTTTAATTGGGCTTGGGTTGTCAGTTAAGAATCTTAAGGAAGTTGGGTTTCGGCCACTTTTGCATGCTGTTTTGTTGTGGTTGGTTGTTGGGGTTGGGGCGCTTGTTGTTGTGTGGGGTGGCGGTTTGTGATTGTTGAAGGTCCGAAGCCACGGGCATTGAGTTAAGAAGTTTAAACCACAGAGCAACCGGAGCAACCAGAGGGGGAATAATTTTAACACGGATTTAACTGATAATTTTAAAACTCTGGTTGCTCCGGTTGCTCTGTGGTTATTTAAAAATTTCTTAACTTAATGGCCGTGGGTCCTTCTCTATCTATGGGCGAAAAAAAAACTGTTCTATTTTTTGGTAGAAATTTTATTTTTCATCTTTGAGTTGATAAATGACTAGGCCTTTTCCTTTGGCGCCCCGAAGTTGTTGGTCTTCGGGGCGCTTAAAAAATCTAAAATGTTGATTAAAAATTAGGCGTGTAAGTCAGCTTCGGAAAGTTCGGCTTGTTTCTCGTAGTATAGTTCGGAAGCTTCTTGCCATTGCGCCAGTTCAAGTGGGGTAAGGCTATTGGGGTCTTCGCAAAATTCTCCTCGACCGTAAGCCCAGTGTGACATTTCTCTGGCTTTAGACGATCTTTTTGGGTCGGCAAAAGTTGGACAAACTTTTACTGACATTGGGATGAAGTTTGGAAAGCTGACAAAGGGGTTGTGGGTCGCCCACCTCGGTGCAAGTTTGCTTCCACCAATTGCATCTAGCGCTTGCACATCTGAATATGATCCTAATTTGCCGTGGCCCGGAATGCGCGTCAGATAGCTCCACTTCAACAGTTTCGCTATTCGACCGACATGGAATTGCGCTTTTCTTCCGAGACAATTTAGTGGGATGCTGAAGTCTTCAGGACTTTCATCATGACGCATGATTACTCGACCGTATCGGTAGGATCGGTTAGGATCGGTTGGATGGCCTGGTAGAAAATAGAAAGACAGTGCGTTTGAACCATTACAATCGATTAAATGTTCGAAGAGTAAACACCAAATCCAGTTCGCCATCTTTATGTTCTCAGATGTTCCAAACCTTATAAAAGTTAAATGCCGCATTTCGCGGTAGTTGTTTTTAAGTTCTACGGCTAGTTTGAAAATTGTCCGAACTGTTTCGACATTCAGCAAAACTTTTCCTTGGTCGGTGAAGTTTAGACGCCCGCAGCTTGTTTTAATCGTTTTCATCGCTCTTTCCTTACATCGTTTGGAAGGATGACTCTAGTGTTGCCTAAGTGAACACCACCTAGCGCCGTATCCGGATCCCGGATCCACAAAGTTCAATCCTTGAGCCTCAGAAGGCATCGCAATGCACTCTGAGGCTCAAGGTTAATGGGAAGAGCGTAATAACCTTTAATTTAAGCCTAGTCTTTTTAGTTAGTAATTCTATTCACTAAAAAGACTAAATTTTCTAATACTCAGATGAGCTGATTTCAAGGAGCAGTTACTATTATGGTTGATACTGCAAATTGATGTCATTTGCCACAGAAGTCGCTTACAGGAATTTTTACAAGCGTAGGTGGACGGGCAAACGGGCAAGCTAAGGCGGGGGGTTTGGGAGTTTGAGGATTTAGCGACGACAGAGGCACAGAGGAGTAAGTGGTCGTTGAACGTCCGTAGGCGGGGCGGGTTCCTTTTTATGCAATGACTCCTTCGTGAAGTGAGGT
Organism: uncultured Bdellovibrionales bacterium; assembly: GCA_964472005.1. Classification (GTDB taxonomy): domain Bacteria; phylum Bdellovibrionota_C; class UBA2361; order SZUA-149; family DAOLCO01; genus CAYYIQ01. The sequence goes on from CAYYIQ010000033.1 coordinate 2,150, forward strand.
TTTTGTTGGCAGAGTGGTCTTAGGCACTCAGTCCGTTTGAGTTGCATAAAAAGGAACCCGCTCCGCCTACTCTATCTAGGGCGACAAGTACCTATTTAATCTTTTGGTTAAAACTACCTTCCAATCTTGGAACCAAAGTGTCTTCCATGATCTATTCTAATTTTTAAGGTGTTGCGAAACGTAGCAGGTAAAGGAGACGCATTATCAATTTTTTTTGGGTTGTTACTAAAAATAATCTTAGCGAAGAATGTCTCACTATATTTTTGGTTTTTAATTTTGCAGCGCATTTGAAATGTGAAATGTAATTATGTGTCGTTTTCAATAGCGCAAGTGTCTCGATTAAGTTTTTTTTCTTCTAGAGGTAATTTATAGTAATTATCATTTATTTCGTATCTATTGCGACTGTATGTATCATTGCAAGCACCAACAAAAGTAAGTTTTGCGCAGTACATAAAAGTTTCTTCGGTAGCCCAAGTCTTAACGTGAGCGGTTATTCTTAGGATTGGAAGGGATCCTGAATCCGGCCCTGTCATGTTTTTAAAAATATCGGCAATATCTGGACTGTCTACTTTGTGAGTATATTTTTTTCCGGGCGCAAGTATCAGTTCGCCGTCGTCGCCAAAAACTATAGGGAAATCACCTTTTTTAAGTATGATTTTTTTACCTTTACTCAACGAACTTTCTAGATGTGTTAGTACCACTGGAACGTTTGAAAAATTGACGTACTCGACACTCACACTGTTCGCGGGCTTTTCGCAATTTAAGACAGGTACCGACGCTGTTATTCCCTTATCGTCGTTAACAAAGGTTTTGAGATGGGGGGTGCCCCAGTTAAAGTTAACGACTTTGAAAATTGGAGTATTTCGAGCTGCAAAAAAGTTAGTAACCTCGATGGATATTTTGCGGGTTTCGTAATTTTGCCAAATTGCAAGTAGTAGGGTCGCGACGGCAACACAGGCAATTATGGAATTTGAATTAATTTTCCTAATTTTAATCATAGTGAGGTGTCACAATTGATTTTTATGGATTGGAGAAAGTAGAACAGCATATAGACTAAATTATCAAAATGTTAAAGAGGTATTAATGGTTGGAATAGGTGAGGATAAAGCATCTTTAGTTAGAAGATTTTATTGATAAGATTTAATGAGGAAAAAGGAGCCAGTTTTGATGATGAGATAGATATCCACGACATTGAATGTCATGGATTATCATGTTGATTTACCGTCTTCGTTTTTCTTTCCATTCGACATCCAAATATCCAAATGAATAGTACCAGGAAAGAAATCGTAAAAACTCTAGCCTCCGCGAAAAAGAATTTTCGGGTTTGGGCAAAACCTTTAGGTAGTCGATACATTTTACTTTGCGATTAAGTATCGCTAGGTGAAAAGAGTTTTTTCCGTTTTTGTTTTTGATCCAAGGATCACCTCCTGCATTTACAAGTAGTTCTAATATCTCAACTTCGCCACGCATGGCTGCAAGCATCACTGGCGTGACGCCTGTAATGCTTCGGTGATTTGGGTTAGCTTTCGCCTCGAGGAAAACTTCGACAACGTCAGGATCTGCCGACATCGCGGCTAAATGAAGGTAGCTAACGCCGCTCGCCATCTTTTTGTTTACATCGCCATCGAATTTCAGGGCAATCTTCAGTAGTTCCGCATCGCACATCGCATGTTTGAGAAAGCTGCCTTTTATCGTTCGGCCTAGCTTTAATCGCAGGCTGTCTGAAATGACGACTCCTGCGTTTAGCGCGAGAGATGCGATTTGTGGGTTCCCTCGTTTGAAGGAGGCCACAAACAGATATTGCAAACCTTGATCAATCGTCACTTGGTCATCACTAAATATTTTACTTACTTCCAATGATTCTCGTGAGTAAGGACTAGTGTCGGACTCTAAGCTAATAAGTCCTTTTAAGGCTTTTAGAACAAGTTTGCGATCAATCATCGCGATTTCCTTCTTGTTTTAAGTTGTAACCATTTTCTGAAAAATGTTAGGTGAAAAGTTAAGCTCCGACGTGGTCTAGGTTGACTCTTTAATAGTTCGATTATTTCGCGTGACGAGCTATTCATCCGTGCAAATCTTAATGAGTTTTGTAAGTTGTCGTCAACGCACCATACCTCTGCTCCAGCGTTTAATAAAAGTTGGACGATCTTCAAACTGCCCTTCATTGATGCAAACATTAATGGAGTTCGATCATTTGCATCTTTAAAGTTAACCAAGTCTACTTCGTACTCGACGATTTTTTCAGCCACTTCGAATGCGCCGTGAAAACTCGAAAGATGTAACAAAGTTTGCCGCTTGTCAGGTGTTTGAAAACGTCGAAGGAGTCCAAATTCATATAGTTGAAAAATTACTTCGCTGTATTTGGGGGAGCCCAACCTGTGGATGATCGTACAAATGTGAGTGATTATTTCGTCTTGTTGAATTGAAGGTATATTAAAGGCAATTACTAGATTAACTAGATTTACATCGGCTTCCGAAATTCCAATCCCTAAATAAGCTAACACTTCCAGATCAATTAATTGATGATCATTCTCACTTAGTGATTTAAAATCTTTTACTTTTTCAAGTCCTGCCAGTGGTTTCGCTTTTATAGCCATTATCCCACGAATACACTTTAGGATATTTATCCTTTCCAATGTCATCTCGGGCATCGTAAATTTCCTTCCTCGTAAACAGGAAAAAACTTCATCTTCTACTCGATACAACTACTAACATAGTGATCAATGTAAAGATATATGTTTGTCTGTATGTCGTTCTAGTACTTATTTTCAAGCGGCAGTAGCTATATAAAGTGCCTAAAATTTTAACTTTTTTGTTTAAATATGTTAAAGCAAAGTCGAGATTCGCTAGTTACTATTTCTTAGGTGTTAACTAATCTCAAAGTGAACAGCGATAATTATTTTTATGTTGGTGAATTAAATTGAGCCTTAACTGGATTAACTAAAGTCATGGTGTTAGTCTCAAAAACTAGTTCTCTAAAATTTCAATCTTGACTAGAAGTTGTTTCAAGTCCGTTATTTAAAATTGCAATTGAAAAAAAAATTGAAGTTCCGCCTTCTATTTAAGCTGGGTTAATTCCGTATTCAATATGTTTTGCTGCTTTAAGAAACGGACCGATGAAAAGGTTTTTCATCTAACGTGGTGCCGTCCCTCTTCTCTCGTTTAACGGAAGAATCTATGACTACTGTTCCTCAGCCTATAAAACTTGTTGAGATGGACGAAATTGTTCTCGCAAGTCATCTTCTTTGGCAGATTAATCAGAATTCTTTTTGGTGGTCAACACCTGGGCTTGGTAAAACTCAAACACACTTGGCAATCGAGAAAATTCTCAAGTTACATATGGAGATTCTTGTGGGATCCGCGAGGCTGCCTGAAGATATATCTGGTTATCCATATCCAGATATTAAAGAAAATGTAATGAGGCGACTTTGTGATACCTGGGTTCGAAGGACTTTAGAAGCAAAAGCTAAAAAGCAACAGTCTATGCTTCTGCTTGATGATTTCTCAACTGTTAACGAAGCCATGGAATCAGCTTTCTATCGAGTCGTTCAAGAAAAAGTGAGTGGAGACGAAAATCTAGAAGGTGTTTGGATTTCAGCGTGTGGAAACCCTCCGGGTACTGCTGCCGGAGCCCGCCCATTATCTTTTGCAATGGCAAATAGGTTTTGTCATTTTGAGATTAAATTCAATCCGACAAGTTGGGCGCGACGGCGTCGACTTAATTTCCCTTTACCGGAGCTTCGAACTATCGATAAGACTTGGGAAGAGCTATTACCTAAATGGAGCGCTGCGATAGGGACGTTTTGTGAACGTTTTGATACGCGAGTTGTAGAGTTGCACAATAAGGCTGGAAAACGTGAAGACGGAAACATCTTAGGTTATCCATCTGAACGTTCGCTTGATAATTTGGGTCATGCACTTGCGGCTTGCGAAAAGCATTTTCAAGGGACTCCGCAATTTGCCGCTGTACAACGACTTTTAGGTGTTGGGATTATTGGTAGCTTGTGCTGGGAAGATTTTACTACCTTTATTAAAGAAGCGGATATCCCTGATCCAGAAGATTTTCTTGACCAAGCATTAAGAAACGGAAGAATTCGATTTCCAGATCGAGATGATATTGTTCACATGGTTCTCAATGGTGTGGTGCAAGCAGTCGTTCGTAGGAACAGTGAGGACCGCTGGCGAGCGGCATTAAAAATTCATGCTGCGGCGCCAAAAGATGTTGCAGCCGTTACCTTCATGGATTTATACAACAATACTCCTAAGGGTTTCTTAATTGCTAACGATCCACTCTCATTGACAATGATTGGTGAATTCGAAGATCTCATTCCAAAGGACGTCAAATAATGTCAAACAGCAAAAGACTCTCCGACAATAATTTCCCAGAGTTTGCTCTTCGGTATCAACAGATACGCTTCAACGCGAAGTCAAAGAGACCTTATTTCTTAAGTGAGTTAACAAGTATCACTCCAATTATGTGTGAGGATGTTCCTCTTGCGACCATTGATCAGTATTGGAGAATTTATTTGAATACTAGATTTTTCAATGATCTAGAGTTCTCGGAGCAATCTGGGATTTTGCTTAAGAATATGTATCATCTTATGCGTCTACATTTCTTAAGAGGCAATAGGATTCCTGTTACGCGGGATAATCTAATTTACTGGATTGTTGCGTGTGACCTTGAGGTCAACCTTCGAGTGATTGAAGCAGAATTAAAACTGCCAAAATGGGCTATTTACCCAAAAGATTTGGGACTCGAAGATAATTTGTTAGCCGAAGACTATTTTAGGTTGATTAAAGATCTAGATCTTAAGGAATCGATAGATGGTCTTCCCGGACTGGGGCTGCCAGGTTGCGGCTGCGTCGGAAGTGGAATAACTGGAGTCCCTTCACCTTGGGAAATACCACCGAATACCGTTGGCATTCCCGATGTCAATGATAGTGAAAGAATTCAAAAAGGTATCAGTGGAATGCAAAAGGATTCTGATTCAATTTGCCGAGGGACTCAAGCTTTACTCGATGAATTAATTGTCGAATTGACCGAAGGTCCTAAGATACCTTGGCATCAGATTTTGTCGAATCTCGTTAGAAGGTCGATCGCAGATTTCACAAGAGGTGGGTCAAAGCGTACTTTTCGCCGACCCAGTCGGCGGGCTGCGTTCTCACCGGTAATATTACCACGTTTGGTGACCAGTAAGAACTCAGTTGGAGTCGTGTTAGATACTAGCGGATCAATGCAAGGTAGGTTAATAAGTCAGGCTTATGGTTTGGTTAAAGATCTTTGTTTGGCTACTGGCAATAGGACTAGAGTTGTCTGTTGCGACGCTGAACCAACCCAGGCGCAAGAGGCATTTGCGGGCGGCTCGTTTAATCTCAAACTTTATGGTGGGGGTGGAACCGATATGCGAATTGGCATAAATTCATTTAATGATGAACCTAATCCGCCAGATACCGTTATCGTGATAACCGATGGCGATACGCCGTGGCCAGAACTTGATGAAATGCCTGGATTTCCACTCGTCGCCGTAATAGTACGTCGTGATAGTCGCCAGCCAGTTCGTTTGCCACCTGAACATATTAAATATGTAGTCGCAGAAATATTAAGTTAAAAGGTTTTTATTATATTTTCTATATCGGTCTAATTTTAATCTCATATTTTAAAGTAAGCTAATTAAAGGTGAGAACGAAGTGAAATATAAAAGCATTATAACAAACCTTTTGTAATTTCTTTTAAGAGTAAGCTCTGGCATTTTAGTTTGTCCTCAGATTTTGGTTCGATTGTTGAAGTAAACTTCTCTTCATTGTTTATAAAAAGAAGAACTGTCATAGGTTCATGAGCAAACCATAAAGAATTCCTACCATCTACGGTTGTTAGTGTAGCACTGGCTCCATTTTCTAACAGGAATTCGCATATTTCCCAATGGCCCGCGTGAGCTGCTTCCATTAAAAGCGTTTTGCCTAACAAACCTCTTCGAAGTTCGTCGATTTCGATCCCACAACTAACCACAAATTGAACTACATCTAGGCAATTTAAGCTTGTCGCGATTTCAATGGCTGAATTACCCAAGCCATAGAGCCCATCACCACCATTTGCGCAATCAATATCGGCACCATGTTCTAGCAAAAGTTTTACTAGCGCGCGTACATCCACACCTTGTTGATCGATGGAAAAAATTATACTGCTAATCGCAGTTGCGCATTCACTGTTTCTGCAATTTATGTCTTCGCAATTTTTGCCTATTAATTCAATCGCCCAGCCCCGATATTGCGCAACTGCGAAATGTATCAACGGTTCTTCGTGAGATGAATCATCACAAGATGCGTTGTGGGCTATTAATAATTCTCCGACATCTTGTCTATCTTCTTTTATCGCCCATCTTAGTGGTGACTCGTTTTCAAAAATTAATGTATCTGGGTTAGCGCCAGCAGTAAGTGAAAGACCTAGAAGTTGGTAGTCGTCAACTTCGAACGATAGAATAAATGCTTGATTTGAAAGATCTTCATCTGATGATGAAGAAGAAATTTTTGCATATTCCTCTGGGTGTTTAAGGAACAAAACGCTTTTTAAAGCTTCAATTGCGGACATCTTAGATCTCCTCAGAGTCTAAAGGTGAAAAACCTATTCCACTTCTTTTCCCATATGACTTAGTATTAATATGAATGAACTTTAACTAATATAGTAGAGATTGAGCGAAAAAGAAATATTTTGTGTAAGGACAATTTTCAATTTGGATTATTAACCCGCACTCGTTAAAAGCATCGAAGTACCAAAATTAGATTTATAGTGAGTTTTAGAACTGACTTTTAGATATCTAAGTGCTTACTTACGCGAAGCTTGTTGGGTAAGATTAGCGTATGACGTACTTGCTGAAAAATGTAAGTCTATTTTATTTGCATTGGTTAGCTATGCTCGTTGTTAGTAAAATATATTTTTAATAGAGGTATTTGTAAAAACCCATTCTAAAAATCGTTAAAATTCCTCAATAATTAACGCCCAATATAATCTGCGCACAATTTTCCAAAACGATTTTTTTGATTGGTATTTGCTCCTCGTCTCTCTAGAAACTCGATAGTTTTAGATTGCTGAGCTCTGCATGCAAAAAATATGGGCGATTCATCCCATTTATTAAGAACGTCAATGTCGGCACCATGTTTGAGTAAAATTCTTATGCCGCCAATTAAACCATAGAACGCGTATAGATGAATTGCTTCTCTACCGTCGTTTGCTTTGATCGAAACATCTGCTCCATTTTCAATCATAAATGATAAGAGCTTCTTTTCAATACTTGGCCTTGGTTCGGGATGAGATTGAACAAAATGCCTACTGGTTGGAAGTGGTTGATAACTAAAGAATTTGAAATGAAAAATTGGAGTCTCTCCAAATACGTTTGGAAGATTTAAGTTTGCATTTGATTCGATTAGTTTTGTTGCAATCCGATATTTACTTTCATCGATCGCCACAGCAATGGGGGTCATATCGTTTTTACCAACGCCATCTATTTGAGCTCCTAAACTTAATAGTAAGTTGACTGTGTCTAGATGTCCGTTCTGAACTGCCAAATGAAGAGGCCTCCAGCCCTCCGAATTAGGTTGGTTTAAGTTACCGCCTAATTTTTCTAGGGCTGAAATTGCGCTATTGTTTCCGTTCATTGCCGCAATCTGTATTGGAGAATGCTCGAAATTATTTCCTAAGTCTGCATCAACATTTTTTGTCAACAAAAACTCGAAGCATTCTTGATGACCCCGTAGGAGACTTTGATGAATTGCTGATCTTGAAAATTCACCTAAGACATTCCGGTCGGCTCCGGCTTCGATTGCAAGTGCAAGGACTTGAAGATCTCCATATTTCGAGCTTAGAAGTAATGCGTTGTCTAAGCCGGCCTGAAGCGTCGATTTAGATTGCAGTAGGGGAATTACTTCTTGATAGTTGTGCCGAGAAAAAAGTAAAAGTGATAATAACGCACTGGTATTATTGCGGCTATCAGACATGAAATCTCCGATGGACAGTGTAACCTTCTAAAAACCTCTATTAAAAAATATTTTCTACTACCCAAATAAGTTTTGATAAGACTACTACTCGATTACAAACATTTCAAGTCTGTTTGAAAATAGTGGATTTGTGAAAACTATTCCGTTTCTCGAGAAGTTAAAATTTATTTGGCTTTAATTTCTTGCTGTTATGATCTAGGTCTGTCGCTGCCGAGCTGCAGGAGTGTTAGCGGCTCCTACGAGAGAAATTGCATAGTTGTCAAAATTTCAAAGTCATTAAATTCGTTATTCTAGACGACGACCCGTGATATCCGAATCGTTTTTAGATATTTGATAAAAGAAGTGTATGTCAGAGAAAAACTCCGACATACGAATGATAGGCTCAAAAAATAAAATAAAAAATTATGGATCGAGAAGATCGCCTTGAGAACTGGTATCCATGAATCGAGTAATTCTTTCACGGAGAGTTAACTTGGTAGTCATCTCTTTAATTGTTGCTTCTAGTTCATTCGCCTTGTTCTTGTGTTCTTCGGCAGTTTGCTTTAATCCTTTTAGGCTGTCGTAAATTAGGCAGCAAATTGGATCGTCGTTGTCTTGCGGACAGAGGATACTAACAATACCGACCATGATCATGTAATGTTCATTGAAGAATTTTGACATCTCGGTCGCACGTGAAAGTTCTGCTCTCATGCTTGCAACATGGGCTCTTTCCCAGATATTTGTCATGCGCCTGTGGTTAAGCATCACGGTGAGAATTAAAGTTAGTGCCCACAGAAAAACTGTCCAACCGATACCCCACAAGATTTTATGCGTTGTTTCGAATGTTTTCTCTTGTTGAGCAAAAAAATCTAGGAGCCAAGGAATTGCCATACCAATTGCAAGAACGGCAAGCATTCCGCGAATTAATTTAATTGTTCCAAATCCGAAAGCCCTTACCATGAAGCCGGCCCGCCAGAAAGATTCTGTGCGATCTTCGGCAGCTTTTGCTCTCCGGTATCGATCCTCAACCTCGGCCCAGCGATGCCCAAGCTCCAACGAGCTAGAGCGAATGCGAGTAACGTAGGAGAGAATTTCGCGATTTTGACCAAAGTCAACAACTAAAGAGTTAAAGATTTGTTGGTAGTTTGAAATAACTTCTTCTGCTGCATTTTCATCGGGGGTTTTATTTTTGAAGATTGTGCTTGGGTTGTGCACAATTTTGGATGCGTCAATGATTCCATCCTCGATGTCTTTAATTGGTTCTTTAAGTTTTTCAGGAAGTAAACGAATCCAGAAAAGTAAAGTTGCGAGAAGTCGTAGAACTCCGATCGCAAATATTAAAATTCGCAATTCGAGTTGTTTCCATGCCGTGATGTATGCAATGCCCAAATTGCTTTCACCTTCTGTCGGTTGCAGCAGTACATTTTTTTCGTATTTGCGTTCACCGAGTTCACAAATTTTATATGCTCTTGCAAGCTCTCTAAGTGTTGACGGTGGTAACTGGGTAAGAACTTGGCGATATATGCCCATATCTTGAGTATTCACAATTAACGTCCTTTTGTGACTGAAAACCTTCTGAGCCCGACACTGATCTGAATCAAAGCCAGGAGAATCTTTCTACCCAAATAAAATATACATTAAAATGGTAAATATATAAATAACAGCGGTAAGTTTAGGTGTTGACCTCTGCTAACTTCTTATTTTTATTTGTTTTTTGATATTTGGCGTCTGTTGTAAATACAGTAAAACAATGATAAAAGACGAAACTTAAGCTCATTGTCACAAAAATAATTCCAACTGTTTAGAAGAAATTTTATCGACTCATCTTCTGTGTTCTTCATAGATGATGAGTTGCGGATTGGTTTAGTTAGTTTCATGTTTCCACACAAAAAGGAGTTGGAAATGAGCGTGAGTGTTGCAGATCCGAAAAAACAAGTGGCTGCGTTAGGTGCCGAAGGTAGGAACGGGATAAAGCCTATCTGGCTGTACGATAATCTCAGTGAAGTGCTGTTTTGGCACATTGGGATTTTCATGGCAGTCTTGGCGATCATTTCGATTCCTAACCAAGTGGATCTTTCAGCCCTCTGGATTTTTCAGTGGGTGAAGGATTATGATTGGTTCAAGGCGTTTGACGAAAATTCGTTGATCTCGCCGCCAGTGGTGTTTTGGATGGCTGTGGTAGGCTGGGTGTTTTTTTTCATCCTCTATCGATACAATTTGAGTAGAAAGAACTTCCTGATGGTCTTTGGATTAGTTGGGACTTTCATCGGTATTCCAGCGACACTCGAACTAGTGGGTTACGGCTCCGTGTTTCGATATCTTGGAAATTTGTTGGGCGGTCTTACGCCCGCTGCAAATGCAGGAGCATATTGCTTCATGACGATACTATGTTTCATCCCTTGGGTTGGGAATAAGTTTTGGTCGAGAGCCAATACTCGAGCTAAGCTTGATGAGGCTGGTTTAACGGTCTATTTCGCTGATGGATCATCTAGGAACTTCGATCTCATCGGCCTCGTTACGGATGAAACCAACTTCGATTACGGGGAATGGTTACTATCTGGAAATGGGCGCCTTAAGTTCAAGCTTAAGAACGGAAAGATCCTTTTCCAACTGGACCGAGTTCACGGTCTTTTTTGGACGCCTTTGACCTTTTGGAGAGAGGGGTTGAGCAAGCAGATTTCGTATGCGCTCTCGTTCCAAGGCAAGGTAGCCTCGGTCGATGTCGTCACTTCTGAAATTCATCAAATGAATGATGATCTTACTGACGATTTCACAGAAGATCACGACTCCGATGATGACTCCGCCGGTCACAGTACGGGCGACAAGGCATTTAGCTAGTTGTCGTAACACAGTTTTTTTGACCTAGCATACACGATGGTCGCGGTTTTCCTAGGAGGTTTCCCGCGACTTTTTTCCAAATCTATATAAATTTTTAACCTGGAGACAGGTTAAAAAAACGAGTAGAAGAGAGAAAATCTTACTTCATTGATTTAAAATTAATTTTAGAATCTATGGAGTAGGGTCTGAGTATTTTTTCATTTCCAAAATGGAGTTTGATAATGCCGCTTCCTCATGCGGGTCTTTTGTTTAAAGTGCTTTTCATGTTGAAAAGCCTAACTCTTCCTTTTTTTCGAATTGTCATTGGCTGGTGGAAATGCAAAGAACTCTCGTGGTATCATTTTCGAGAGTTGCTAATTGCTTGGTTAACATTTCCCTTTGAAATTTTGATTTTAATACCTCATACCATCAGAAATGTTATTGGTTTAGTTTCACGCCGCCACCGCCTTGTTTTTAAAGCGTATGAACCTGCGCGGTATATTCATGTTGACGAGTTGTTTGAAGAAAACCTTAAAAGAACAACAAGCGAAGTTTTCCGGTCAAGTTGCAGGTGGGTTCGAAAAAGTTGGAGTATCCATGCTGATGGAATTGCGCAAAATGAGATTCGTATCTATCCGGACAAACATGTTCGTGAAGGCACGGTATTTTACTATATCTCTATTCCAGCGGTGCGATTGATTAAACTTGCGGGCAACTTGAGATTACTTAAGTCATTGGTTGGTTTTGTAAGTGATTATCACGAAACTTTTCGAAAAAATCATTGGTTTGTGATGGAGTTTGATAGCACTTGCTATAAAGTTTATGGAAATCCTAGAGCTTGGAAATCTAAGTCACATCTGTTGGTGAGCCGTGACAAAAGCTCGCAAATACGAATTTTTCTAAAACATGGAGTGCTCTATTATGAGTTGTCAATTGACGACCATCCCGAACTCGAATCTGAGTTTGTCACTACAATTTTCCAGTGAATCGCTCGGGTAATCAAGTTAGAGGACGAATACAATTGGGTTTTACACTTGTTTTAATCAGATCCTCTCTTTCCTTACATAATAGAAAAAATTGTAATTACACGTCATAGCAAACGAATATTATTTCAAACGTCAATTTTCTAGTTGTTCGATTCGTCTGGGTTCGTTGCATGCTTGTTTCAAAGGCATTGTCCCACGCATTAAAAAATAATCCAAAAAATTTATGTGGTGAGACTATGCAATAGGCCCTCTCGGATAGACCTGGGACGGCGTTTCCGGATCAGACAAAGGATATTAAAAGAACTATATTAACTTTACTTTTTTCAACTGAAAAATAACTTCAAGATGAGTTGAAAATGCGAGGACAAAAAACAAGCAGGCTCAAAAACCGAGCGACTAATGAGCCTGCTTTGTAGAATCGATTGCTACTAGCGATCGAATCGATCCGCATTCTCTCGACGCTCTTGAAAAGTTACCTCTCCAATATAACGCCGAGGATTCCCACAGAGTGCACAAGAACAGTTGCAAAGATGATTAACTTGCCGAGCTGCAGCTTGAAGTACTTTCTCGTTATCAACATCTAATTGATATTTACGAGAAATTACCGAAGCCGCTCGCTCTTTAAGCAAAGCTAATTTGCGACGACGTTCTCCACGATCTTTTGGGTGAGCCAACTTGCTTCTCCAATACGAGACTGAGGTAAATACTCAGTTTCGATCGGGCAAGGGTGTCTCTGCAAATTTCAGGCATGCTTAAAACCTCCAGCTGTTTCAGAAACAGGAACCTAAATGCTCTCGCATTGTTAACGCTTATATTACCCATTGAGCTTTTTCAACTATTGGACCTAGTAATGGAGTTGTAAACGAAATTTTCTATGTCGGGACAGTGAGTTAGGCAATAATTAAAAAAATAGAGCATTTGAAGTCGTACGACGAATCGCTTTTAAGATAATGCGATTTAATGTTATGATCTAATTTGATTTATTAAAGATTTAAGCGAATTTAATTGGATAGAGAGACCTTATGTTTAAGCGAGTTTCATTATTTATTTTGACGAATATTTTAGTTATCACGACAATCTCAATCTTAATGAGTGTTCTTGGTGTTGGTAGTTATATTGATCAAAACGGGATCAATTATCAAACTTTGATGTTTACCTGTTTACTTTGGGGTATGGTTGGATCATTCATCTCGCTTGCTCTTTCAAGAGTAATGGCAAAATGGATGATGGGAGTTAAGTTAGTTGATCCTAAGTCACCTGGTCAATATGAGTGGTTTTTAAGGACAACGCATGATATCGCACGAGGTGCTGGATTACGTACGATGCCTGAAGTTGGTGTCTTTCAGAGCCAAGATGTTAATGCTTTTGCAACCGGCCCAACAAAGAATCGTTCCCTCGTGGCTGCTTCTTCCGCACTTTTGGAAGTAATGGATCGTGATGAAGTCGAAGGTGTTATTGCGCATGAAATCGCGCACATAACTAATGGCGACATGGTTACAATGACATTGGTTCAGGGAGTAATCAATGCGTTTGTTATGTTCTTTGCTAGAGTTATCGCTTACGCGGTCGCACAAAATGTGAAAGATAGCATGAGAGGGATTGTTCATTTCTTTACCATTATCGTTCTGCAGATTGCTTTTGGCTTTTTAGGAATGATTGTTGTTGGTTGGTTCTCACGCAAAAGAGAATTTAGAGCCGATGCCGGGAGCGCAAAGCTTGTGGGTGCGAATAAGATGAAGGCCGCTTTGAAAGCATTACAGAGAATTCAAGGTAAGATTCAGTTACCAGAAGAAAAGAATCAATCGTTCGCATCACTACAAATTTCCGATAATCACAAACACTCTTCATTAAGAGCGCTATTTTCTACTCATCCACCACTAGAAGATAGAATCGCTGCACTAGATAGAAGAGCGTAACACCAGTCGCGAGACGCTCTCAAGGTTTGGGATTGGGTAACCACAAAGGCGCAGAGACACAGAGGGGGAGGTGCCCGTTTCTATTGTACGGACTCTGAAGTGCCATAGTCTCTACTGTAAAAACGTATGCCTTTCTCTGTGTCTCTGTGGTTACCCAATCCCTAAGGGGCGAGCTTGCCGCCAAAGTCTAACTTAAAAATACGCCCTCGAGGTAGCTTCTAATTTTTATTGAAGATGTTCCGTCGCCGTATGGATTTTTGGCTGTGCTCATTCTTTCGAATACGGATGGATTTAAAATGATTTCTCTTGCATTGGACACGATAGAATCTGTGCCAGTGCCAACAAGTTTTGCAGTACCAGCCTCAATCGCTTCAGGTCTTTCGGTGCTCTCTCGCATAACGAGTACTGGTTTTCCAAGGTGGGGGGCTTCTTCTTGGATGCCGCCGGAGTCTGAAATGATAAAGAATGCTTTGTCCATTAGATAAACGAAAGGTTCGTATTCTTGAGGATCTGTTAGCAGAACATTGGGCAAGTTCGAGAGAATTCTGTTAACTGGTTCTTGAACATTTGGATTTAAATGTACAGGATATATGAATTCGTAGTCCCGAAACTCTTCGGCTAAAACTTTTAAAGCGGTACACAAGTTTTCAAAGCCGTCACCGAAATTTTCACGGCGGTGACCGGTGATTAAGATTATTTTTTTGCCACTATTCAATTTGGTAGAGATCTCTTGATTGAACGTTGGTGGATTGTTTCTTACTTTATCAGCAATGAAAGTAAGCGCATCAATAACGGTATTCCCTGTCAGCAGAATATTTTCTTTAGGAACCCCTTCTCTAACAAGGTTGTCGTATGACCATTTAGTCGGAGCAAAATGATAATCTGCTATTTGGCTTGCTAACCTGCGGTTTAATTCTTCTGGGAAAGGACTAAGTTTCGTTGCTGTTCTTAAACCTGCTTCAACGTGTCCGACAGGTATTTGCTGATAGAATGCTGATAAAGCAACAGTAAGAGCAGTTGTTGTGTCACCTTGGACAATAATCAATTTCGGGTTGTTAACTTTGTAGAGAGGTTCGATTTTTGAAAGTATGTTTGCGGTAAGTGAAGTTAATGTTTGATTTGGTTTCATGACATCTAAATTGATGTCAGGTTTCAACCCGAATGCATCAAGTGTCTGCGTTAACATTAGACTGTGTTGGCCAGTCGCCCAAATAACTGGTTCGAAAATCGAAGACTTTTTTAATTCTAGAAAAAGAGGCGCGAGTTTAATCGCTTCTGGTCTTGTTCCAATTGCTAAGACTACTTGCTTTTTATTAGGTTCATCCATGATAGCTTTAATTAGCGGTAGGTATGAGGAATCCAAGTCCCCCATTTTTCTTCGTACACTTTCTTGTTCTTCTCGAAGAGTTCTTTGTAGTTCTTTTGGTCAAGTTGTTTAAAAGAAACCGAACCATAGTGATGGATGAATACATCTTCTGCGCAAATAACTCTAAGTCCTTCTGCTCGTATTCTTTGAGCATAGTCGTCGTCTTCGAACATGCCTATCGAAAAATTTTCATCCAAGTAGCCAATTTTATCAATGATTTCACGCCTTAGTGCAACGCAAAACATCGCTAAAACTTTAATGTCAAAGACCTCTCCTTGAAAATGTTTCCTTAAACCCCAACTTACTCTGTTCATCTCATCCATGCAGTTGTAGGCAGTGTGAATTTGAGCTTCGTTGCCAATGCAATTTGTGACGGGGCCTACAATCCCAATTTCTGGTTGTGAGGCATAATAAACTAAACGATGAAGCCATCCTGATGGGACAACTGTGTCGTTGTTTAATAGGATGTAGTATTCAGAATCTGCCGATGCTTTTATGCCTTGGTTATTTGCCGAGGCAAAACCAGCATTGTGGTCATTAAAAATCGTTCTTACCTTTGGACAATTCTTCTCTAGTTCTCGAAGGTAGGATTTCACAGCTTCGGATGAGTTATTGTCGACGATGACAATCTCATAGTTTTGATATTCTGTGTTCTTAAGAATGCTTGAGACGCATTTCCGTAAGAATGGAAGAGCTTCGTATGAAATTATAACGATTGAAACTTTTGCTTCTAGTTTATTTACTAACGTTTCAAAGGTTGTAGCGCGATCCTTCCAAGTGTTATTTAAAGCGTATTCTTTTCGAAGGTTAACTTTCTTGTCGTCTTTTTTTTCGTTGAGTGCGACTTCAATTTGTTCAACAAATTGGTCGTGAGTGTCGTAAAGATAAGTGACATCTGAAAAAGCTTCTACTTCGGGTAGTCTACGTGAAATAACGGGCTTACCACTCGCAAAATATTCATAAATCTTAACTGGGTTTGTCGCTTCTGTAAGAGGAATCCTTCTAAAAGGGATTAGGCAAACATCGAATGAGTAAAGATAATCTGGTAAAAGATTATAATCTATCTCTCCTACGAGAATGATGTTTTTATAGGAAGAAAATTTTTCCCAAGTCGATTCTTCGTAATGGCCTATAAGAAAATGGGTCCATTCTGGATGTTTTGATGCGGAATGAATGATAGCATCATGGTCAAACCATTCGGAGATTGCACCGAAGTAGCCGATAATCGGACGTGGTTGATGTTCGATAGCTTTTGGTATTTCGCCTTTAGATTGTGAAAAATGTTCCACTTCACCGGCGTTTCTAATTAATGCGCAATTGTTGTTGATCTTACTTTTGTCTTCATGCAAGAGCTTTGAAGAAGTAACTAATAGATCTGCGCTTTCACAAAGACTTTCTTCGAGTTGCAGCATGTCCTCTGTGTTGTTTTCGAAACCAGAGTGGTCATCCATGCAATCGTAAACAATCGGAAATCCGCGTTCAGCCTTTAGCTTGTTAACAAATGGAAGCCAAAAAGGAAGTTGGCAAACGAGTACTACATCCTCAAATGCTCGATCTAATAGAAATGTTGTAAGTGCCCGACACGCTTGCTCTACACTCCGAACAGTCGGAGTATCTTTGTAAAGATTTAACCTGAAATTGCCAGGCAGTGTGAGCTTTGTAATTCTTGGTTCCAAATCTTGTGGAATCGCGTATTCCTCATGAAATCCATAGAATCTGGTTGAAAGATAGATAATATGATTGCCTTCATCCGCAAGTTTTCGCATTATATGCTGCGGTCTTTGCTTTCTAAATTCCCAATCAATTATCGGAAAACATATATATACCTTATGTTTTGGTAGCTTTTTAGGGACATCGCTAGTGACCTGAAGGGCTAAGTTCGAAGGACTTATAGAAAACTTCGCAATATTGATTAAACAGCTGTCGAAATTAGGGGTGAGTTTCAATGCAACAGTGTTGCTATTGATTTTGAACGATGCGCTTGAAACATGTTCGTCGGTGGTTCGTAGTGAAAAGCTTTTTCCAGAAGGCTCGTTCTTCTCGTTTACAGGAGTTCCTTTCCAGAGAAGTCCACAGGTTGAACAGGCAGATTGAAATCTTATCTCGATAAATTCGTTTTTTATGTCTCTAAGCGGTAAGCGAACATATATTTCGGGATCAGCACTTAAAATCTCAATACCAAACTGAGAGGTCGCAGTTCCTTTCCCTAAAGTTAAGCTTTCGGGTTTTTTAAAGACGTCGTTTTCGAATGGTAACACGCCATAAGAAGAAAGCAGACGCTCTCTCTCAGGAGAACGTGAGCGCAAATAATTTTTTGCTAACGCGTTAATTTTTTTCAAGGGACTGCAGTTCATGTTAAATTTATACAAGGTTCCTACCTTGCTGTGGTTGTTCTGCCAAGTAGAAAATGTAAAAAAAAGCTAATCCCATTTGATGGAGCGATGTTTTGAGAGGCTTAAATGCCATAATCGTCGAATGCTGCATGTTAAAAGTTTATCAATTAATATTTCTTGGTTCAACGGTCGAATTTTTTGTGTTTACCTTGTAGCTTGCGTCAAGGCTGATCAATGTATGACATTCTCGACTTGAAACAATTTCAAAAACCAAAGCGTTAACGAGTCTGTCTGCAATTTTGTCTTCGGAATTGTCAATGTAGCTAACTGTTGGTGTAATTGAGTAAGGGCCGGGGTAGAGTCGGGGTATTTTAAATTCAATCGTTGTTGAAAGAGCTTCATTCGGGGCAAGTGTAGTATATCTAAATTTCTCCATTCTAGAGATTGAAGAAGCAATTTCGATACCTTTCGGATCTTTTAATATAAGGCCAATCAATGGTTCTACCGGAATCTCAGAGTTGTTTTTGAAGGTTAGCCGGATTTGTACGTTCTCGTTTTGATCAATTGAATTTGTTAAATTTTTTTCGGAGTCTAATAAAATACAACTTAATATTTCAAAAATTCCATCTCCAATTCGCTCATCGAATTTTAAAGGGATGCTATTGAATTCAACCGAGTCCGTAATGTCTTCAGTCGGGTTTTCGTTCGCGACTGCTTCCATGCTGCTATTCTTCCATTCAGCATGTTTGAAAATCTTATTAAGGTATTGATCTACGACTTCTGAGCTAGGTCCGACAGCTTTTAGTTCTCCTTGATCAAGCCAAATTGCTCGTGAGCATAATGTTTTTACTGCAGATGCGTCATGAGTAACAAGAATAATTGTTTTACCTTCTTTTTGAAGTTGGTGAAACCGCAGCATGCATTTGTGTACGAATTGGGCAGCGCCAACTGCAAGTG
>CAYYIQ010000034.1:0-20038 GCA_964472005.1 uncultured Bdellovibrionales bacterium
GAAAGTAAGTTGGCATAATCTTACCGCCGTTTGATTCTGAGCTAATCATTCCTTCGTAAGATTCTGCAAAACCTTCACTCAATGAACTATAGTATCTCAATTTATCGGGCAATTCGGGATCTTTCGAACGATCTATTTTTGATAAATCACCAAGTTGGTTTAAGTCTCTCTCTAATGCAATTTTGAGTCCGGTTTCAATCTCATACCTTTCACTTTGGATTTTATAATACAATGCATGAGCCACTTCATGGTAGATTGCGTTATTAGGATCACTCGCTCTTTGTCCAACTACTTGGGTCGAGGTTTGAAATTCTGCTAGTTGAAGGTCTTTTTCTGCGGGAATACATCTCCCAATTGGAAGACGTTCTTTATTTGGATTGTCCGCCAAGGTCATTCTGCTTGGGATATGATTTTTTGCCGTGATCGACCATCGGTCTTTCATTAATATGTCAATTGCCCGGTTTGGAATTTTAACAGCAAGTTTTTGCACTCTAGAATTAAATTCGTTGGTACTTTTCCCGTCAGATCGAAGTAAAAGGTCTGATCGGTGATTCATTGAGTTTAAGAGAGTTAAAAACTCATTTGATAGATGTTCCTTTCCTCGCGCCATACTTGTAAATTGCTCAGTTGAGACTTCTATTGATGTCGAACTCTTATAGCCAGTATTTTTATCTGTTAGATTAATTATTAAATCCCCGTTGTTTTGAGAAGTTACTGTAAGATTAATGCCAGCTTGTGCAAGTCTTTGAGTGTGTTGGTATAGCTCTGGTGACTGCATTTTGGAAAACGGAATCTCTTTGCCTTTGTATATTAAAGAAGATTTTTCTTGTTTTGCTAATTTTTCAAGAGATGCGGAAAGCAAGTTGTCACGAATTATATGAAAATTTACTCTAGTTGCTGGAGGCTGGATGGTCGTAATTACTTGTTCACCTCTTCTTAGTTCATACGCAAAGCCATGTTCTTTATCCTCAACTACAACTATTTCTCCTCCAATTTTTTTGAAATTCTCGTACTGCTCGTAAAGTTCGGGATTCGCAGTTTTATCAATCGGTTTTGCATTAAGGTTTGGAACTTCTACTTTTATTTCAAAATGATCGCTGTTAATTT
Source organism: uncultured Bdellovibrionales bacterium (assembly GCA_964472005.1). GTDB lineage: Bacteria > Bdellovibrionota_C > UBA2361 > SZUA-149 > DAOLCO01 > CAYYIQ01. The sequence continues at coordinate 1,108 of CAYYIQ010000034.1, forward strand.
TGGGAAGTTGTAAGTCGGTGATTTGTTCTGTTGATGTTAGATTCTCAATAAGTCCATCAGCTGAAGTAATTAGAATCTCACCATCGAAATTAAGTGATTTTTCCACTGATAAAACAGAGACGCCTTTTGAATCTCTTGTCAGTCTAACTTTAGCAATATTATCTAATTTCCTTTCGATGAGGTTGGTGTCACTGTTGTCAATGGAAAGATCACATACTGAACCATTACGTCCTCTACAACTAATTTTTATTTTATGAATTTCATCTAGATCACCAGAAACTTTGAGATGGTGTGAATAGTCCCTTGAACTGGGAGATACGTAGGAAAACTCAGTTTTTATTGGTGATGATCTAGGCGATTGGACTGCTTGCGGCATGGTGAAAACCCTAATAACTTAGTTAGTTATTTTAATTTACTAAATATATGTGATCTTGATAAATTAATTTTTATGTTTTAGTTTCGATTTGATCGCTAATATTGCGGATAGTTTTTGAGATTTGTCAGCAATGTTCGTTGTTTAGTTATTTCTATAACACCAGAATTGACCTTCTTGTGTGGTCGGATCGAGATATTTCCCCTCTAATATCGATTATTTTGATAGAGGATTTTATGTCCATTTTGCCTGCTAGTTGCTAGAAGAAAGTTGAATATATTCTCATAAAAAATTTTGGTATTTATGAGAGATAAAGGAAAAATACGATGGTTAAAAAACTACTGATAATAATTGCTATAGCATTAAGTTTAAATTCTTGTGGCACATATACTACTGGTGGGACAAGATATACGTTTGATTTCACAAATATGTTTACTAATATGTTTGTTGATGAAGTTAGTGAACAAGCAGCACAAGCTGCGGCTGAAAGAGAAAAAGCAAAGCAAAGCAATCAACAAAAGTAAGCATTATTTTTGATCACTTGAGAGTTGCGGATGTTTTTGTTCGGGTCTCAATTGATGTGTTGATTTTTAAAGTATCTCAGAAATCCTAATTTATTTATTTACTGAATTGCTAGTTAGGAGGCGAATTTAAGTAGTTTTTCTCTTAAATAGTACCAATGGTTTTATAGGATTTTCGATCCAGTTCGAAGGATTTTTGAAATGGCGTTAAATGTGGATATGCGTGTTTACGAATTAATTTCCAAACAGTTTGGAGTTGACGTTAAACATCTCTGCTCTGAGACTAATCTTATCTTCGATCTTGGGGCCAGTTCTCTCCAAACGATCGAACTTGTGATTGAACTGGAAGAGGAGTTTAACATTTCGATATCAGACGAAGTCTTGTCGGAGCTTACTACGGTTAATGATCATATTGACTGTGTGAGAAAGTTACTTCACAAGCGAAGTTCGTAACAAGTACAAAAACTTCGGTTACAAACATTTTAATCTTAATTGCTTGCTCTGGTGGGTGAGGTTTTCATAAACTTTATGCACCCATCTTCACAATAATTTTCGGAGTGAAAATTGTTGTGGAGATGGGTGCATTTTAAATTGGTGGGCTTATTTTTAACTACCCTGATCATTATCGTTCCGAATGACTATTCTATATTGTTTTTAGATATCTTTTAGTTCAATCATTCATAATAGGTGTGCTAATAAATTAAGGAAGTTCTATGTTTATATCATTTAGAAACGAGGCAGAAGCGATTTCCCAAGCTAATTTTGATAGTAGTTATATCCTATCTTTAAAACTTGGGAGTGGATTTGATGCACAGGGTGAGCGATCATTGATGATCAACTCCAATGTTAAAAATGTAACGCCAAATTATAAAATATATTTAGATACGCTTTTAATTTTGGTCGGCGCGGATGAGTGGTGTTGTTTTGAAAATAGCGATCAAGTTAGATCAATTATTTTTTATTGGTATGAAAATCTTCAAAAGGCAGCATAACAAAAATCATTTGATGCTCTGACTAAGCTTGGATTAAATTTCCGTTACGTTCTGGAATTCCTTCCCGTATTTTTGTTTCGTGGAGATTGATTAGATTTAAAAAAATCTATCCGTGATGCAAGTTGTTTGATGCTAAAAAATTGCGGAACTCAATAAGGTTGAGTTGAATATGCTTACTTGTTGAAATATTTCTCGGTTACCTAAATTGGATGTCGAAATCTTACTTTTTCATTTTTTTGAGACTAGATAATTCTAAACTAGGCTCACTTAGGTCGTAAAATTGCTTTGTATTTGCCCCAGTGCGAAAGAGCAATTATTATGTTCGCCGAAAACATAAATATTGCGACGGGTAAGCCGGTTGGATCAACAAAGCTGTGATATAGTAAAATATTGATAGAGATTGGTGCCAGAATCGTAGCGGCAAGCGGTACAAAAAAACCGGAAAGCAGCGCAACTCCACACACCAGTTCAGTTATTTTAATTAGTGGGAACAAGTAAATTGATGCTTCCATCCCTTCCATGAATACTTTAGAATTCCCCGTTAACTCTGGCTTTTCAATTAAGTCAAAGAGGACCACCACGGAGGCAAAAATTAGTAGTATTCCTAGTAGGCTTCGAGTAATTAGTGTTAATGTTTTCATTCTCAGTTAAAAGTATCGTGTTACGAGTGGTTACTCTAATATTTGTTCTGTGATTTGTACAAACTTAAATTTATATCCTTATGAGTTAAAAACTCAATACTTATTTTGTCCTTTCCCTGTTGCAATCAGTTTCCGATTAAATTGAAGATATGATGGGTCGAGAAGGGATGTTGAGTTTGACATACGTGAGGCGAGTTAGAATCACTAGGATATCTAGTGACTCTAAAAAATATAATTTGGTAGGGATTTTGACTAGGGCGGATTTAGCCTAGAAGTACAGATGGTCGGAGTTTATTTAAACCCTTCTAATGTTCCGATGTTATTTAAGTCTTCAAATGCTAATTTTAGTCGACTATTAAATGATTCCTCGGCTTTTCTTATCCAGACTCTTGGGTCATATTTCTTTTTATTTGGTACATCATCACCTTCTGGATTACCGATTTGCGTTTGAAGATAGGCTTCATTAGTTTTATAGTAGTCACGAACGCCGCACCAGTATGCCCATTGTTGATCCGTATCAATGTTCATTTTGATAACTCCATAATCAATACCTTCTCTTATTTCTTCTCTAGATGATCCAGAACCACCATGGAAGACAAACTTTATAGGTAATTTTGAAGTTGAAAATTTGTCCTGAACAAATGTTTGTGAGTCTCGTAAGATTGTAGGGGTAAGTTTGACATTCCCTGGTTTGTAAACCCCATGAACATTTCCAAAAGCTGCGGCTATCCAAAACCGATCGCTGATCTTATTTAGTTCTTCGTATGCATAAGACACTTCTTCTGGTTGCGTGTAGAGTTTTGATTCGTGTACGTCAGTGTTATCAACTCCGTCTTCTTCTCCACCTGTGACCCCGAGTTCTATTTCTAATGTCATTCCAATTTTAGACATTCGTTTGAGGTATCTACTACAAATTTCAATGTTTTCTTCTATCGGCTCTTCCGATAAGTCGAGCATGTGGGAACTGAAAAGTGGAAAGCCGTTCTTCTCGTAAAACTTTTCACCTGCATCAAGCATTCCGTCCATCCATGGCAAAAGTTTTTTGGCGCAGTGGTCGGTGTGAAGTACTACTGTCGCCCCATAAGCTTTTGCTAGTTCGTGAACATGCAATGCACCAGCGACTGCTCCCGCAACAGAAGCTTTTTGATTTTCGTTGTTTAAGCTTTTGCCAGCGTTAAATTGCGCACCGCTGTTTGAAAATTGAATTATCACTGGTGAATTTAAATCAACCGCTGTCTCCATAACTGCGTTTGAGCTACTTGAACCAATGACATTAACGGCGGGTAACGCGAATTTTTTTTCTTGGGCATAATTCATTAGCTCTACTACTGAATCGCCAGTTAAAACTCCTGCTCTACTATTTTTTGTTTGCGACATTTTTTACCTTTTTGATTATTTCGCTAGCTGTTGGATGTAAATTAAAACGTTTTCATAAGTAACTCAATTGGACTAAACCAATTAGAAGTATGAACTCACCTAAAAGACGGTTCGATATGCTGTTTTGTAAAACTGAAGTTGTATTGAATTAATTCTTAGCAACCTCGACAATCACCGTAGATCCCTCGGTACTTTAGTGGTTTTTTGTAGATTTTTCAACAATCTACTTTTGGCAACGTAAAGTTGATACGTCATTTTCTAATATATGGAGTAGATCGATCTTTTCCTTTCTCCTTTCAATAACTGGTGGTATTTGTCGGTTAATTATTTCTTGCACTCTTAGTATCCCCGTAAACCTGATTTTTTAAATGCTGAATTGCATAACTAAATATCTTCTTTACTAGTTAATTGATGAATCAATGAAAGATAATTCGCGAATCGTGAAATTTGGGACATTTGGGGGGGTGTTTACTCCATGTACGCTTACGATACTAGGCGTTATCATGTTCCTTCGTTTTGGTAACGTCGTTGGGCAAGCTGGGTTGATTAACGCGTTACTAATAGTAGCGGCGTCAAAAGTTATAACTACTTTAACAACCCTTTCGCTTTCGGCGATTGCCACCAATACGAAAGTGCTGGGTGGAGGGGCTTATTATTTAATCAGCAGAAGTTTGGGGGTCGAATTTGGTGGCGCGATAGGTGTTGTCTTTTATTTAGCCCAAGCAATCTCAGTTGCGATGTATGTAATAGGTTTTACGGAAGCGTTCGTTGCGAGTTTTACCTCATTTGAAAATAGTTTTACCTTGGTAGCCACGCTAGTTAATGTAATTTGTTTTATTTGTGTTTATATCGGAGCGGGTTGGACGATCAAAGTTCAATATCTTATCTTAGCTATTTTAATGCTATCAATGCTTTCTTTCTTTGTTGGAGCAATTGATAGTTTTAGCTTAGAAAACCTAAACGCTAATTTAGTTTCTCATTTCGAACCCGGTGAAAACTTTTCGACGATGTTTGCGTTGTTTTTTCCTGCCGTGACTGGGATTATGGCAGGAGCAAATATGTCCGGCGATCTCAAAAACCCCGCAAAATCAATTCCAAGAGGTACGTTAGCTGCGGTTGTTTTTACTGCAATTGTCTATTGCGGTGAGGCGGTACTGATTGCTGGAGCCCGAAGTTACGAAATGTTGACGACTAATAACCTTATCATTCGAGATATCGCAGTTTGGCCGGTACTCATTCTTGCAGGGGTATTTGCTGCAACGCTTTCGTCTGCTCTAGGTTCTATGATGGGCGCGCCAAGAATTCTACAAGCATTTTCAAAAGATGAAGTCTTACCGACCTTAAATTTCTTTTCGGGAACCAGCGGAAATTCTAATGAACCTCGACGAGCAACAGTTCTTACTTTTTTAATAGCTCAAACTTGCATCTTTTTAGGTGACTTAAACGCGATCGCGCCTGTTATCACGTTATTTTTTATGATTACTTACGGATTAATTAATCTTGCTACTTTTTACGAAGAGGTGAGTCGGAATCCAAGTTACAGGCCAACATTTAGATACTGCCATTGGTCACTTTCATTGCTAGGTGCTTTAGGTTGTTTATTTGTAATGTTTTTGACTAATTGGCTTTGGGCTCTTGCCTCTATTAGTATCATGTTCCTGCTTCATCGATATATTAGCATAAAGGGAATAGAAGCTCGTTGGGGTGACGTTAAGGAAGGAGTCGCTTTTGAAAAAGCTAGATCGAGTTTGTTCAAACTTCAAGAGTTTACCTATCACCCTAAAAATTGGAGGCCAAACGTTTTAGCTTTGACAGGAATTGGATGGACACGACCCCACATTCCTATTTTTGCACAATGGTTAACTGCGGGCCATGGGATCTTAACTTTGGCGCAGGTAGTAAAAGGGGATATTAAAGAGCATGCTAAACGAGTACAATCCTATGAGAATACAATCCAAAAATTTATTGATAATGAAGGATTGTATGCATTTCCGGCGGTAGTTGTTGCAAATGATGTTTTAGAAGGAGTTAAATATGTACTGCAATGTCATGGGATTGGTGGCCTGAAGGCAAATACGATTTTGACTGGTTGGCCAAATGAAGAATCTAAAGTTGGTGATTTTTTTTCGATTCTCAGACTGGGAATCGGACTTGAAAAAAGTGTAGTTGCGGTGAAGCTTGGTGAAAATAAGAGTACAGAAGACGGTATCGAGAATTTGAAAACTAATTTGCCTGTTAGTTTCGATGGAACGATTGACGTTTGGTGGCGTGGAAGACAAAATGGATCTTTATTACTTTTATTAGCGCATCTTTTACATCAGAACTCTGAATGGCGTTCATGTCGAATCAGAGTAATTAGAATTGTTGATAAAGAGGCAGGAAGAGAGGAAGTTAGAAAGCATATACTTCGGCTTGCTGAAGAAGCTCGAATTCACGTAGAACCGGTAGTATTACTTTCTGATGATATTAACAGGACTATTCGAGAGACCTCTGAAAATGCGTCAATTGCACTTTTTGGTTTTGAAATGCCAGAAGTTGGAAAAGAAGTAGAAATGTTTCGAAGGCTAGAAATGATTTCCAAAGATCTTCCACGATCACTCTTTGTGCAATCAGTAGGTGGAGTTGCCTTAGAAATATAGCGCAGAGGCCAGATAATGGCCTTAATAATCATACTTTTTCGCCGTCGACTCCCGATAAAAAGACCTCATTTCACAAGAATCAAGATCATATCGGATTTGGATGTAGAGATCCGTCTAGTATCGAACACTACACTCTAATTTCGTACTACTTTGAACTATTTAGCATTTTGTATTAGAATACATGCAAATTAAATATGTGTAGATTTCTTTGTGGCTAGGAACGATAGACTTTAGGAAAGTTTTTCGTTCGTTAGCATAGATTGTTAGCGTTTTGTTTTAGGTTACTGCTCAGGAAATTTTTGATGGACAAGGAACAGGCAACGGAAATTAAAGCCATTGTGGACGCGGTTTTGGAAGAATTCCTTCCCGACGTTCAGAGTCGGATAGTTGAGGTTGGTAGAAAGTGCTCAGTTTTCGTAGGGTGTCCGCGCTACGATTGTGAATATGTTGGTTTGTTCGATCACTTTGGGAAACTTTTCGAGAAGTTTTCTGACTTGCAGATGGAATGGAGACCGACTGAAGAGGAGATTGTTATATCAACAATTTCCTTTGAGGATGTAAAGGCAAGTGGGGCAGGGCAAGGCTTTCCTGATCCAAAGGAAGTGCAAGTCTATCCACGCAAAAATGGAGGAAAACGGAACGCATTGCGATTCCGAAAGGCATCGATTGGAGACAATCTTTCTCAGTGGGTGATTTTGATCCCCTGCGGAATGAACATTGAATCGAATATCGAATCGCTTGTTCATGATTCTCTTGTCTCTATCTCCCATGTGGTCAGAGTCTCCGCCGTCAAGGCAAAAACTATTTCAGATTTGAGTGAAGGAAGAGAAGTTTTGATGTTAATCTTCGAGACTCTGCAAATGTCGTTGCTTGACAGTATTCTTGATCCGAACACTTACGCCTGTTGAAATTCATCCTCGATTTTAGCAAGGATTTGTCGGTTTTTCGATTCTGGAGGTATCTCAATTGGGCTACCTCCAGTTTTTTAATGTTTTGAAAATCTATGTTAACAACTTCACCTTCTTCCGTTGAAAATTCTCAGTTAAATGAGGGTCTTAACTGGATAATAAAGTTCTCCCTCTCAAACTTACAATTATTCAAAAAATTTAGTAAAAGATTCGCTATATAATCTAATATGGGTACTCGCATTCTGTGAGGGGAGTATATTTTTGGCGCGGACTTAATCCGTGCACGAAACTTAAAGTAGGTTCTTACTAAAGGTTGCAAATGTCTATACAATCTCTCGAAGACTTGGATCGTAAATTTTCTATTAAGGCATTAGAAAAAACTAAGCCAGTAAAAGTTAAGGGCAATAAAAGACTCAAAGAGTTTTTAGAAAGTGAAGCTCGTAGCGATCAATTCGGTTTTGTTGATCCAGTTACGATCTATCTAGGTCAAATGGTTGATTTACCACTTTTGACTATAGAAGAAGAAGTAAAGTTAGGAAAGAAAATCGAAAAATATCGAAAAGCTTTTATACTTGGGTTGCTTGAGTTTTTCCCTGTTGCTGTCGAGATAGCTGGAATTCTTGCAGAAGTAGGTAATGGAAATCGAGTTTTTAGTCGAACGATTGAAACAACGTTGAGCGAAAATCGAAGCAAAGACGAAATTAATCGATTGCTGCCGGTTAATTTGAAAGAATGCAAAAATCTATTTGATTCGTATATAAAATTTGCAAAAATATCGATGTCTACGATCGAGGGTCGGAAGAATCGTAAAAAAGCAGGATTAGCACAAGCAAAAACTGGAGAAAAAATAGCCGAGCTGCTCTCCGAATTACGTTTGAAGCCGCGATTCTACCGAGCTCAATATGAAGTCTTACTTAAATTGGAAAACGAAATTAATGAGTTGTCCAATAGTAAGCGACGCATAAAAAGTTCAGCTTGCAAAAGAGAGGGGGATAAAGTTTTTCTAAGGCTTGAGACAGCTGAAATACGTGAGAAAATGAAATCAATATGGAGCCAGTATGCAATTTCACGAAAGGAAATCCTCCAAAGGATCGCCCTCATTCAGAAAGATTTCGAAAGATTCGAAGATGCAAAACGACAGTTAAACGAAAGAAATCTTAGGCTAGTAGTTTCGATTGCTAAAAAATATAGAAATAGGGGAATTGCTTTTATTGATTTAATTCAAGATGGCAACATGGGTTTGATGAGAGCAGTAGAAAAATATGAACACAAGAGAGGTTTCAGATTTTCTACTTATGCGACTTGGTGGATAAGGCAGTCAATTACGAGGTCTCTTTCTGATCATTCTAGAACTGTCAGAATACCCACTCATGTATTGCAGAATTATCGAGTCATTTCATTGGCAAGACAACAGCTAGATCAAAAATTAGGACGAGAACCTACTTCGAAGGAAATTGCAGAAGAATTGAAAATGCCGATTGAGGAAGTTGAAGATATCGAAAAGGTTGTTAGGAAATCAGTCTCGTTAGACGCACCGTCTCGAACAGATAGTGATTTTTCCCTATATTCAACATTGGACTCGGTTGATAAATTAGGATCTGACTATTTTCAATCTGAGGTGGAGAGAGCTGACTGCAGAGAAAGAATTGGAATTCTATTAGCCAAACTCTCTTATCGGGAAAGAGAAATTATAAATTTGAGGTTCGGTTTTGGTGATGGTCATTGCTATCAACTTGATGATGTCGCATCAATATTCAATGTCTCAACAGAGAGAATTCGAGCAATCGAATCGAAGGCAATTTTAAAATTGCAACAAGCGGATTTCGCCAGAGAGCTTGTGGCTTTCGTAAGATAGGTTTTACAATTTTGTTTCGTGTCATGGATGACCCTATCCTGGTACTTGCGTTTTAGTGATCGTCGTTGAATTCATCGATGAGATTCCAAGATCAAACTATCTGTCCTAAAATATCCCATGATAAGAACTAATGTTCAGCCTATTAACCTCCCCAGAATACTCACAGTTTTAGTCCCTACGCATTGGGGTAAACAGTTCAGGTTATGGCTGGTAACAGGTCTTAATTCACTATCCCCTCACGTAGAACAACCATTCTATTAAAAAGGAAGCTTTTTACGCATCTAGTTTATTTCCAACCTCATATTAATGTTGTAATGCTTAGTGATGCTCCATCCTTTTAGAGGGTTTTGAGATGAATATGTTAGCTTCTTCCGCGAAGTTGTCCCAAGGTCAATTTTCAGGAAATGCCATCGGTAAGGTTTTGAATCAATTAGCGGAATGCGATTTACCAATAGGGCAAGCGTATTTTTTACGGGACATATACAATGGTCTGAACAACCCGCAAGTTTTCTTTGGAAAGCCTGTGACGGCGGCTTTAATTTCAGAGGTTGTATTTGCGGTCCGACGAATGAATTTGGATCCCGATGCCTTACGAATTTTTTTAGATGACTTACCAATGACTGAAAGTAAGTCTCAAAAATCCTTTCACGGGTACATGAGCTCTTGGTTGCTTTCCAGTTAGTGATATTTGGTTTTAAAAAAATCCAGTGCTCCCCAAAAGGAGCACTTTCCATCCTAAACTTTTCGGTTGCCACTATCAAAGTTAACTTATTAAGTGCAAATTTCACTCAGCAATAGTTTGTGTTACTCTCGGATAAAAAATTAAAAATTATGAAACTTTATATATCGTCAATAGGCTTCGGCTCAGAATCCGAATTTCTAATTTCTTATGCAAAAAATGTAGGGAAACGTCTAGGTCTTATTTGGAATGCATTTGATATCGTGGGCGGAGAGGCGACAGAGAAAACTTCCGAATTTTCAACCCAACTTTCAGAATTTGGTTTCGAGGTCGAGGTTTTGGATTTGAGAAATTATTATGAGAACCAAGATGCATTGCGGCAAAAATGCTCAGAGCTTGATGGAGTATGGGTTTGTGATGGTAGTACTTTTCGGTTACGGCAATCTATGTCCCAGAGTGGTTTCGACGATATCTTAGTCGAAGAGCTCGTCAACAGGGAAGATTTTTTGTACGCCTCAGAGGGGGCTGGATCAAAAGTACTTGGCGCCGATCTGGGTTATTTAAAGGATCTGGAATCTAATGGTGATTTTTCATTCGAAACTTTGGATGAGGTACATTCTGACGGTTTAAATATAATAGATTTCTCGATTATTACGGGATACGATTCTGAATTTCTAAAGTCAGAAGTAAATAGTAAGGCCGTTAAACACTGTTTAGACAATAAAATTCTATTTCTCGCGTTAAGTGATGGAGAAGTTATTTTAGAGAAGTAGAGGCATATTCTCTGTACTTTTTTTGATATTTGAATTGATTTCTATCTTAAATGTTAAAAGAGCTACTAATAAATAATTCCAGAGATGCTGAGAAACCGGAGTTTCTCAGCATTAATTGTATCTAATCGAAACTCAACTATCTACGCATTCTCGGCAAAGATTCGCAGGTAATTTCGTATTCCGTCGCAGATCCGGTCATCTTGTTACGCAGCGCCGTTTCGAATTCTGCATTGAGAATCCAGTTCTTCTGTTTTCTTGCTTTGGTGAGAATCGTAAATTTTCGGTATCCACTTTCGATTAGCTCGACGACACTTTCTGCTAATGAGTCTGCAAATCCAGGCGTGAGTTTCAGTTTTTTCCAATGTGGCAACACATATACTTCCGCATCTGACGTCTCGCAAAATACAAAGACGGAATCGTGGACCCCAATCATTTTTGCGTCAAGAGTTGAAAGTATTGAAAATTTTCGTTCTCTTACCTTTTCGAAAAGTTCATCAGTAAGAACGATTGGCCAAACAACCTCTACTGGAGGTAGTAGTCGAGATAGCTTTGAAGTGCTATCAATAACGGCAACAGGAGGTTTGTCGGGCGCCTCAACTTGGATCTCAGTGGGCGAATTTTGCGTCACGATGGATGACATTCTTAATCTCTCTCAAAACCTAGCTAAAACAACTGGAATTCCTATTCCAGAAACCTTGTTAGTAGCTCTTTTAAAATTTTAATGAGTCTTAAAAGAACCGCTTACTTTATTATAAAAGAGGGTTTAACAAAGCTGAACAGTAAAGTCTAAGTATTTTTGTTAAAATCTATGTTTTTAGTGGTTAATACGTTAAGTGTATGAAGTAGTTGAGTAATTTTATAAGCTTCGCGGGTAATGTTAGATTTGAAACGCAATTTTGCTTAGTAAGACTCTATGGCTATTCTGAGAAAGGAGAGTAAAGCATTGATAAGTGTGCGGTTATTTCCCAAAGGCCTTAGATATGGGAAATGTTAGGTCGCAAATAAAAATCTAATCCATATTATAATAGTCGGTTTAATTTGAAATCTATTTATCTAGCTATGTCGTTCATAGTGGTGAATTGCAACCCTTTGTTTTGTTTGTCAATATGCTTGAATCCTGCATCGGCTTAACTCATCTAACATTGGAACGGCGGTTATAATTTTGATGCTACTTCCATAATGTAATTTCTAGCAGATATGAACTTATTAGCGGTTTTCATTAAGTGGAAAAATGAAAATTTGCTAAAGGATTAGTTGGGTTTTGATTATTTACCGTAGAGAAGAAATAAACGAGCGAGAGAATAAAAACATGAGCAGCGCAGATAATCTACTTGAGATACCTTACGATTTATTAGTCGACGATAATCACCCCGAGAGTGTGAAATTGCCTCTTAGTATGCCAGTGTTTGAGCAATCGTCTGCTCCTCAATATACTTTGTATAGATTGGTAAAACAATTAAAACCCAAAAAGATCCTCGAAATAGGTACCCAAGGTGGATGTTCAGCAGTGGCGATGGCGTTTGCACAGCGTGACAACGGTGACGTTGTCGACGTTACATGTGTCGATCCTTTTATACCATGCGGTGACAATGATGGTGCTGATACTCTCGGGATTTGGCATTCCTTAATTCATCAAAGCGGATATCTAGGTAATGGAATTGATCTTGTTGTCAGTACGTCAGAAAGATTTTTTAATACTAATAGTGAAAAATTTGATTTTATTGTCGTCGACGGTAGTCATCATTATGAATTTGTAAAATATGATTTCAAGACGGCTTTACGTCATATCAAGGTCGGGGGCGTTATCTGGCTTCATGACTATATGATTTACGAATCAGTTAGAAATGCCATCAATGAAGTCATTGTGGAAAATCAATTGCCATTCAGTATAAACGAAATACAAAAGAATGGACGTGGCGAAGTTTGTGGGTGGGCGATTGCTCGAAATTGGCCTTATCGACATCTGCAAGAGAATCGAGATGTTTCGATTAAAATTAATTTAGGATGTGGTGCCGAATATAAAAACGATTGGTTAAACATTGATTCAGATTTCAACGTTAAAGCGGATATCCATGCGGATTTTCTAAACCTTAAAGAATTGTTTGCCGCAAGTTCGATAGATGAAGTCGAAATGATTCATTCTCTAGGTTATTTAAATTTGTGGGAAGCCCGAGAACTTCTACAACAAGTTCATACAATACTTAAACCAGGCGCAAAATTTATTTTAGAAGTACCCAATTCAGAAAAAGCAATCTCCAAAATTATGCAAGGTTGCTCAGATCTTACAAGTTATATTGACGGAGTAAGTGCTTTTCACGCTTCTCGAAATGGCCAGTTAGAAAGAAGAGAAAACTATAAGCCTTATTCATTCAGTTGGACTCCGGAACATCTGAAACAAGAGCTGGAAAAATCGGGATTTAAAAATGTTTCAATTCTTCCTCCGCAGACTCATTCTGAATGGAGAGATATGAGAATTGAGTGTGTTAAATAGGTAATTTAAAATTTCATCTTCAAAAATATCGAAGTAGTTTTTTTAGAGACTGTTTTATTCAAACATAGGAAATCATCTGACGGTGATTCCTTATGCGCATGCAATTGGAATTTCAATGAAAGGAATATTGAAAAAAATTTCAATAACCTTGAATTTTATTACGGCGTTTTCATTTCTAGTTCTTGTTTTTTCCTATTTCCAAATTATGGGCTTGCCAAGCAAGGAAGAAATATTAGACGTCCTGTTTCAAGAACCTTCCCAAGCAGAGTCTTTGGAAAATCCATTTGATTTTCATTATGAAGGGTCAACTTATACGATTGTCCCATTGTATGACTACGAGATTCATGGGCTAGTAGTTAGTCACAATAATATCAGCAGCGTTATGGATAGCTATCATACAAGTCAATCCGTTGATTTTCGAGACCTTTGCGTTATTTGGGGAGATAATTTTGATAACAATATTCATAACAAAATATCGTTCTGGAGTGAACCATGGACATGCAATTATCAATCTCCCAGTTCTGAGGTTGGTTCTCAATTTAGGTCAGATCATCTATCTAATAATCATCTACTTTCTGATAATAGATATCTCAGAGATAAAATATTGCGAGCAAAAGTCGGGGACCAGATAAGATTGAGTGGGAAATTGGTTAACTATTATCCTAAAAGATTTAAAGACCTTTCAAGAAATACTAGTGTCGTGCGTACGGACACTGGAAATGGAGCCTGCGAAGTAGTTTTTGTTGAAAACTTTGATATTCTCAATGTGTGGCAAAAAAGTTGGTCGAAATTATATTATTTCTTTAAATCTTTTTTCGTGTTCCTAATTTGCGTGAAAACGATTTCATTTTTTACCTTCCCCTATTTAGAATATGTTTCTAATGGCGACTAGATAAGAATAATAGTTTTCTAATTTAGTTACTTGAGTGTTTTTAAATCGTCCGCAATATTGCATTCAATGTGACTTGATTTGAATAGTTTGTTTGTGAAGGTTTTAGAGGGCTACATCAGTTTAATGTAGTCAATTGTAGAAATACAAATGGTTTGACTATGCAACAATTAAAAAGACTGTTTTCCTTCTTCCATAATTCGATTTGATCAATAGTCGGTTTGGTAACTAGTTTTTCGTCAAGCCACTTTTGAAAAGAAGCGGTGTCGTCGTTAGCGCAACTTTTTGCGACATCAAGCAGTTCTAAATCTGAGCTAACTAAAATAATTACATCTCTTAATATATCTATCTTTAGTTCATTGAAATTAATTTGAGAACTAGTTTCTTCAAGTATTCTTTCTATTTCGTTCTTTGACATGATTCTAATTAGCTTAAATATTTTGTAGTAATAAATTGATATTGATGTTGACTATCGAATTATCGATCAAGCCTTTTAAATTTAAGAGACGAAAAAGATCAATTTAAACAATGATAATTATAAATAGTAATCTTTTAACTAAAACGTAAATTAAAGAAAAGTGCTAATTCATTTTAGAAATTAGCTTTGCTCAGCTCGCATTTCCGATCCCGATTATAGTTTAGGTTGAAAAAAACTTCATAAAAGTGTAGTGTTTTTTCAGGTATTTACTTCCTCATGCAAGGTTAGATTAGTATGTATTCTGCATCTTTCGCGTTCGCGTTGGTTTTGGCGCTGATTGCTATCTTCGTTATCAACCATCGTTTACCAACTTATCAGATGGTGAAGGGAACCACCGATGAAGATCTTGAGAGACGAACTCGATTGAAAGATTAACAATCTACAATTAAATTTTCGTGCCAAGAAATACTAAGTGCAGTTATGGAATGCTTATACAGGCGACTGTGCTTAGTATCTATGGGGTGTAATCTCAATGTTGCTAGTCGGCAGGTCTTGAGTATTGGAATGATTGTTTCGATGTTTTGTGATTCACATCAATTTGAGAATTGGGTTTTTCTGGAGGAGGGAAATACCATGTTAAAAAAAAAGCGCCTATAAAAATAGGCGCTTTTAAATCGAAAATTTAAGGTTTTTTTAGAGCGCTCTAACAGAGACAGCACATGGACCTTTTTGTCCTTCACCAACTTCGAATTCTACTTCTTGACCTTCGCTCAAGGATTGACCGCTAACTTGAGATTGGTGAACAAATAAATCATTTCCACTTGTTTGTTCAATAAATCCAAAACCCTTCTGCTCGTCAAACCACTTTACTTTTCCAGTTGCCATTCTTTTTTTTCTCTTTTTGTTAAAGCTATTACCTTACTTGCAATGCTTTGTTGTATATTTAAGTTAATTATAACTTATGTAAAGCGGCATTATACAGATATACTTGATTCAAGGAAGACTTCGAGGCAACTTTTATCCGTATATCCCATAAAAACGGAGCTGGATAATGATTATTACACGTAATTTTGGCCTATTAATCGACAATTCGCCTACGAGGTCTCGAAAATAGAGTTAATTTACCCTGTTACTTGGGGTAGTTGCCCGTGTTTTATTCCTGACTTAAAAAGTCGAGTGGTTAATAGAAGCTAAAAACGGGCTTAGAAATTAAAATGGCCTAGATTAAACTTTTTGTCTCATATTTGTCTGAATTTTAATCTAATACGATCTCACGTAACAAAAGATAACAGGCTCTGACTAATTCTCGGTCTTAAACTTTCAAAATTTCGAGATTCTAAAATCTATGTCGTCGTCTGTTCAGTACCGATAAATCTGTTGGAAAAGAGGCTGAAAATGATGAATGCTAAAAAGTTAGTTGTGTCCATCCTTTGGTGAGATTGATAACAGAGTTTATTTCATCCTATTTAGAAAATATGAGTAACTCTTCTACCGAATAGTTTTTAAGGAAAATAAATTTTTTAGCGGGCAAGGAACTGTGAAACTTTTGTGCAAGCTGCTTATAAAAGAATATTGACGACAAGTTTTTATAGAGTGGACATATTTTCTACCTATGGTTTAGGTTCTATGTTCAACGCCAACTTTTCGAGATAGGTATCTCATGAACTATTTTTTCTTCAAATCATTCATTTACCGTCGGGTGCATATTAAAAGATCCTAGAGTTGGCCAAAATTTTGTTGAATTCAGCAGGGGAATTGAGATGATTCTTTGTAAAGAAAAAAACTGGTCGCGATGCTAGGTGCTGGGATATGTATGAAAATTTCTCGAAGAACTATGGTACTTCATGTCGCAGAGATTTAGACCACCTTACGCTGATTAGCTAAAATTGGAGCTGTTGTAGTCTTCTAACAAGTCTAATTCTTTTACGGATTCAATATAATTTATGTGTATAAACGGTTTGATGGAAATTTAAATAAGATATCGAAACTACATCGGTTTTTTATGGTAGTCGCTTTTTAAATTAATCTCATTTTTGCGCACAGATAGACCTAGTAACTTAAGTGTCTCGCTAGTTAGTTAACCATCGCTTGCCAAATTTGCGGGCTATGGTGTGTTATGGTTTAGTCAAGTGAGGGATAGGCAAATATTAAAACATAGAAGGGAAATTTCTGCTAGATTCGTATGGTCATTGTTTAGAAATATATGTCCCCGCGAATAACTGCTTATGAAGTTATAATAAATTATTTAACCTCTAACATTTATATAGTAGAAAACAGCATATGAAGATCAGTATCATTAAAAATGCGAAATTCGAAGACCCAGGTACTATTTCCGAATGGGTAGAGTTGAGGGGTCATGAGTTAACTATCTACGAAGCTTACCTTAACGAACTACCTGAACTTGGAACGTTTGATTTTTTAATCATCTTAGGAAGCCCAAATAGTGTCAATGATGATTTGCCATGGATTTCCGAAGAGAAAAGAATGGTGAAATGCGCTATTGAAAAAGGTACTTTTGTTTTCGGTATTTGTTTTGGTGCTCAATTAATCGCATCTATCTTAGGTGCTGAAATTTATCCTTCGGAACATAAAGAAATCGGATGGCATCCCATAAAGTGTGCGCACAATTTTCTTCAACAAGAAATAACAGTCTTTCATTGGCACGGAGAAACATTTTCGTTGCCAAAGGGTTCCGACCTTTTAGCTTCAAGTGTAGTTTGTGAGACACAGGCATTTGCGTTTAGTGATTCTGTTTTAGGTCTGCAGTTTCATTTAGAAATGAATGAGAATACTATTGATAGTCTTATATCAAATTGCAGCGTGGAATTAAGACCAGGTAAGTATATCCAGGATGTGGAAAAATTAAAAAATCGGTCTGAGTATCTAGCAAATTGTAGAGAAGAATTATTCGACCTACTAGATGGTTTCCAAATTAGATTTGAATCTTGAGTAGCGATTGATTGCCCTTCGATTTGTATAGATTGTGGACATACGGAATAATAAAATAGCTAATTGAACAGAGCTTCGAATAGCTTTATCATGATGAATGTTGGAACGGCTAAGACAAATGCAAATGATATAATGGAGATTAAAATTAAGATTATTATTGATTGACTACATTCTCTTGGCCTTAAATTGTTAGTATTGATATCGTCATGAATGAGTTTTATATTTTTTGTATTCGCTTTCCAAGTGAAGTCAAATATATCGCCAATGACTGGAATTACGCCAAATATAACATCTATTAAAACATTGTATATCATCTTCAATAAGCTGGACTTTCTGACGCCCATTTTAGACGAATGGTAAATTATATAAAACGAGAATAAGCCACTTACTGTGTCTCCGATACCAGGTATCAATCCAAGGATAGCGTCAAACCCAAATTTAAATGGAGTCCCTGGGATTTTGACTTTGTTGTCCAGGTATTCAGCCAATATCTCAATTCGTCTCAATACAATGTGATTGTCGTTATCTTCTCTAGAGTATTCTTTGGAGTTCATATTTTTATAAGGAGTTATCCTACCCGGCCTATTTTTTTTAATGGATAAAGTGCAATGTCTATTAACTCAGTTTGGTAAGTCAGTGTGTGATTTCTAAACTAAAGTAGTCTCGCGATACTTCTGGATCCTTTTAACACAATCCTAATGATTTTAGGAGATTATGTGCATCTAATGCTATTTCTCAAAATGAAATCAGGGTTTGTCGTATTTTTTTTGGAGATTTAGTCCGTAAGTGCGATTTAACGCGACTTGAGAGCTCTTTGGAAAATGAAATCCAAGATTGCAAAGTTTTGATTAATGTTTTTAACCATAAATACCGAGTTCTTAAGTACTACTGTCTTCCCAAGGCACTTTTAGAGTGAGAGGGCAGGGACTGGAGATATTGCTGAACAATGGTCAGGAAGTTTTACGGTAAGACTTAAATACAATTGTTTGTTGGTTATTTCGTCAGGTAAAGATCTTTGAAAGTTTTTTTGAGAGTTTTGCCTTTAATAAGTTTGTGATTGAATCGGCCGAGTTGAGGTTAGATTGAATGGTTATCAAACATTTTTTATAGGTTTTAATTTATAAGTTAAGATGGCAACTTCTGATAGATATAATGTTTTAATCGTTGATCCAGACTCAGCGAGTCGAAATAAGTTAAAGCAAGCGGCGATGGCCCTAACGACCTTCAATAAAGTTCAGCAATGCAATAACTTGGCTGAAGCGTTAGAAAAAGGTAGCTCAAACCATGAGCAATATGATGTTATCGTAATGTCATATCGTTTCGAAACCGATGAAATAAATCAATTCATTAAGGAAGCCAAAGAAACTAAACGTGGAGAGGAGTGGGCTTTCGTCACAGTCTTAAAGTCAGCGGATCAACAAAATGA
>CAYYIQ010000035.1:0-15940 GCA_964472005.1 uncultured Bdellovibrionales bacterium
TTGCGATTATAATGTTATTGCCGAATTGTGGGTGCGCGTCTAGTGGTAGGTGGATACCAACAAGATTTATTTTGCTATCGATAAGTTTTTTAATTTTTTTACCGAAGAGTCCTGAAATTGCCGCGGTTTGTCCCCATAGTAGGCCGTGATGGGTTAGGAGTAAGTCAACCTTTTCAATTGTAGCTTTGTCTAAGATGGAGTCGGCGAAATCGACTGCGGCTCCGATTTTGGTAACTAAATGGCTTGACTCTACCTGAAGACCATTAACTGAAGCGTCTTCGAAGTTTGAATATTGGAATTCATCTTTTAGATAAGTAGTTATTGAATTTAAGTTTTCGCTTCTCATTTAAATAATTTTAGAAAGTGTAAAGGTTTAGAAAGAACTTTGTTTGCCTTTAAGTCCGGAAAGATAGTTTTGTGAAACTATCCTTTATTTTAAGTTAGACTTAAGTGCGAATGGCTCGAACATTGAAAGTTATCTCAGTTTTGAATCCTGTTTTCAAATGATAGAACCTAAGATATATAGTAGGCGAATTTTGACCTAAGAGCTAACAAGCGTCTATCGCTTAACTTGGGGTTTAGGGGCGCAGCTTTACGATCTTAGATATGCCATTAAAATACTGTGGTATGTCGCGATTTAGCTTCGGTCTGGTTGATAGATTGAAAGCGCTCTAATTTAGTCTTTATTAAGGCTGGGGAAGAAATTTTGTTTTTAATGGTATTTAGGTGTAGTTTCGCGAGGTTGTTTCTAAGGATCTTAAATTTAAGGTTCTGATAGTCTTGAACGAAAATAAACAATTAGGAGAAATATTCTGTGTGTGCGTGGTTTTCAAGAAGTAAAGCTCCAAAAGCTCTAGCTGAGGATACAGATAAACTAGAGATCCCAGGAGGCCTTTGGTCAAAGTGTAAGGGGTGTAGTGAGATTGTTTATACTCGCGAGCTAGAAAAAAATTTCCAAGTTTGTCCTAAGTGTAATTATCATTTTCGATTGAGTGCCTCTCGAAGAATTGAAATGCTTTGTGATACCGAGACTTTTGAAGAGTTCGACATGGGGTTAAAGCCTAACGACCCTTTGAACTTTAAAGATCAAATAAAGTATAGAGACAGAATAAAAAAGGCAGAGAAGAAAGGTGTTTCTGAAGCTGTTCGAACTGGTTATGCTCGAGTTAATGGTGTCCGAATCGCTATTGGGGTAATGGATTTTACTTATATCGGCGGAAGTTTAGGAAGTGTGGTGGGTGAAAAATTAACCCGAATGATTGAACGAGCGACAGTTGAAGGATTGCCAGTTGTTATTGTGTCCTCTTCTGGCGGAGCCCGTATGCAAGAAGGTATTTACTCTCTTATGCAGATGGCAAAAGTTTCAGCAGCTTTGAGTGAATTGTCCAAAAAGAATTTACCATACATTTCAATTCTAACCGATCCGACAACGGGCGGAGTCGCAGCGTCGTTTGCAATGCAAGGTGATTTGATTATTGCTGAACCAGGTGCGCTAATTGGTTTTGCTGGTCCGCGTGTGATTGAACAGACAATTCATAGTAAATTGCCAGAGGGCTTTCAAAGATCTGAATTTTTACTCGCCCATGGCATGCTTGATATGATAGTAGAAAGGTCGCAAATGAAAAGTAAGCTTTCACAGCTTATACGTGATCTTTGTCGTATCCACTAAAATTAATTCAGGTGGCAAAAAAAAGGAGTGGCGGGGTTAGCCACTTTTAGTTATTCTTTTTTTTCATAAAAGCAATAAAATTAATGTCGTATCACTTGTCACTTGATCTAAACTATAATTGCCACACGCATTCGAAACGAGCTTTAGCTTTGTTTCTAAAATTTGCCGTCGTCATTTGTATTTTGAGTTCGCTGGGGACAGAGGCGGCAGCCCAGGTACAGCCTCCTGATCGCGACTATCTTTTTTTGCAGGATAAATTAAAAAAGACAGAGGCAAAAAAGCGCAAGAAAGAACTTGCGCAAAAACGTGCGCAGGCCTCCTCTTCTAAGATTACAAAAGACGGAAACCTTCCCTTCGATATTACAGCATCTACAATTGATTTTGATACTAGCGGAAGTGTGCTTACTGCTGCAGGGAACGTTATAATTTCTTATTCGACTTTGATTGCTGAGTCCTCTGAAGCAAAAGTTAACACCGTTACAAATGTCGCACACTTAAAGAAAGATATCCGAATTAGCGATATTAACGCAAATCTTACTGCACAGTCGGCAGAAGTGAATTTGGCCACTGGGGAAAGCAAGTTAGAAGACGCTTCACTTTTCTTTACGGAAGGAAATTATTTTGTAAAAGCAAAAGAAGCCGCAAGGTCAAGTAAGGATGAGTACAGTTTAAAAGACGCAGTCTTAACTACCTGTTCATGTCCAGAAGGTGAAGATTGCAGGCCATGGAGTATTAATTCTCAGGAAACCACCGTTGAAAGAGATGGGTATGGGGAAGCCTGGAATTCGTCTCTAAGAGTTTACGATGTACCAGTGTTTTATCTTCCATATATTTTCTTTCCAGCCAAAACCGAACGACAATCGGGATTTCTATCTCCAACATTTGGAGTAGGGCGAAGGAATGGATTTATTTTCAATTTGCCATTCTATTGGGATGTCGATGATTCGACAGACGTTACCTTTACCGGGATTTTTGAAAGTAGAGTAAGAGCTGGGATGATGGTTGATGGCAGGAAAGTTTTTTCAAGAAATCATACTCTGGAATTTGGTGGATTGGGCTTAGATGAAACAGCGAGAGATGGTTTGTTACTCGGAACTAGGATCGATGGTCTTGCTGATCCGTCAAGGGATACAAGACGTTTTGGTGGATATATAAATGAGCTATGGAATAAGAAAGTATTTGGGCATGAGTTCCAGTGGATTGTTGATGGTCATTATGTCAGTGACGATTTGATCCTCAAGGAAATACAAAATACCAGAATTGGCGATCAACGAACTAGATTTTTAACTTCAAGTGCGACCTTAAGAACGCCTGTAGGCGATGATTTTAGCTTCGATCTTTACACAGAGTTTAACCAGTCACTTCAAGATCAATCTGATGACACGCTTTTTCAGCGGTTACCACAAGCCACTCTAACTGGGATGAATTTTATCAGGCCATTTGGCGATAATCCCTACGGTTTACGACTTGTTTTCTCGCATTCTGCTGATTCAACAACATTTTACCGAAAGCAAGATTATACGGGCATTCGAAATGAAATTTACGAAAATGCAACACTGCCTTTCTATCTTGGTAACTATGTCGAAGGTAATGTTAAAGCTGGATTCAGAGCAAGTCAGTACTCTTTAACATCGGACGATATTGACTCAACCGCAGCAACTGATGATTTAAACACCACCGGTTTTGATCCGTTACCAAAAAGTTCTGATAGATTTGTTCCAACTTTGGGTAGTAGAATGGGAACTGTATTTGAGAACGTTTATAACGTTGAAAGCGGAAATCCAATAAAATTCATTGGAGAGCTTGGTAAGCTTGGAAAAACTCAAAGTATGGAACGAGTTAAGCATACCATTGAGCCAGGTGTTAGTTATCTTTATGTTCCAGACGTCGATCAAAGTGACAATCCTCAATTCGATTCCCAGGATAGACTAGCTCAAAGAAACGTAGTCACATATTCTTTAACCCAAAGATTATATGCTCGATACAAACCTCGGAATAACTATCTATATGGCGTCGAGGAAGCTGCGCCGAGGTTAAGAGATCTTGGCGGTTTGTCTAGTTCAGCACCACTTTCGCAGCAAACGCAATTCGGGGTGGATCCTTTAGCGGTCTCTGATTATTCAGCAATTAACCGTGGCGAAATTGAAGAGTTAATTACTTTTCAATTGTCACAGAGTTATAATTTGCTCTCTGAAAATATAAATGCTTCGACATCCTCTAATTCGAATTTGGACGATCGCTTTTCTGATATTTCAGGTAATCTAATGTTTTTCCCAAATGAATACATACGGGTGCGAACTCAAGCAAACTACAGTGCTAATACCAGCGCCTTTAGTTCTTATCTGATAGAGAATCAGTTGGGGAATTCTCGTGGTGATTTAATCCGTAGTAGATTACGGTTTATTGATAATGCGAATACCCAATTTGAAAATGGAATTGAAGTTGGTCTAACCGATCGTTTGCGATTGGGCTACTACAGTAGATGGGATGAGTTGAAGAAGCTTTTTATTGAACAGCGAGCGGGCGTTCGGGTAACAAGTGCATGTAACTGTTGGATGGTGGACTTTCTTGTCAGTGATCAAACAAACCCTGATAACACTCGCCTCTCTTTTAACCTTACTCTTTTAGGTCTCGGGCAGTTAGGTAATACTTTCTTTACTAGTGTAGACGGAGAAAACAACACTAGCTCATCTTTCCCAATCGGTCAGTAAGGAAAGTCTTTTAACCCGATACCCTTATTTATTGCGAAACTGGCTGGGTGGGTATACTGATCTAATCGTTTCATGCCGTCCTTCGAGTCTGTTCGAGCAATACGAAAATTCAAGTACTACGACGGTTAAGGTTAAAAGATACTTTACATTTAGCTCGTCAATAACAACCTGCCGTCATTCCCCGCACCTCGCCGTCGTTCCCACGCTGCTCTGTCATTCCATCGCCTCGCCGTCATTCTCTGCGCCTCGCCGTCATTCCCGCGAAAGCGGGAATCCAGGAGGATAGTTTCAACCAGCAGGGCTACTGCTTTAGCATTAATATCGTTGTTGAACGTGCAGAACTCATACAGCTCCTGGATCCCTGCCTCCGCAGGGATGACGGTTATTGTACGAGCAGGAGAAAATGAGAGGGCACATAAGTTCCGTGATATTTGTGTTTGAGTTTGTCCGAGTAATACAAAAGTCAGGGTTATGCCGTCATTCCATCGCCTCGCCTTCGTTCCTACGCCCGCCGTCATTCCATCGCCTCACCGTCATTCTCTGCGCCTCGCCGTTATTCTCTCGCCTCGCCGTCGTTCCCACGCCCGCCGTCATTCCATCGCCCCGCCTTCGTTCCTACGCCGCTCCGTCATTCCATCGCCTCTCCGTCTTCCCGGCGCCTCGCCGTCATTCTCTCGCCCCGCCTTCGTTCCTACTCCGCTCCGTGATTCCTTCGCTTCGCCGTCATTCCCGCGAAAGCGGGAATCCAAAAGGACAATATTAACCACTAGGAGCGATGTTTTTACAAAATAAAAATCTAAGTGAATCTTTAAAATAAAAACATATCTATTTGGTCTGAGATAAGAAATTTCCTGAACCAGAAAGACAAAAGCCGCTCCTGTGATTGTAATGAAGATTTCATTGTGATCTTGATTGTCGTTTGCACTTAGGTCAGGCTTCGAACAGAAAAATCAAGAACTAATTGATAATTAAAAATAATATTATCGAATCCTAAGGTTGATCATACTATCATCCCTATAGTATTAAACTTGTACTTAATTTTCTAAATAAGGAAGAAACATGGCTCTTAAAGGGGTAGTCCTCGCTGGTGGTTTAGGTTCAAGACTTAATCCATGTACTTTGGTAACAAACAAACATCTTTTACCTGTATACGATAAGCCAATGGTATACTATCCAATCCAAACGCTTATTCAGGCGGGAATTAAAGATATTTTAGTCGTGACAGGCGGACATTTTGCCGGTGATTTTTTGAAATTGTTAAAAAATGGCGATGGATTTGGTTTAAAACACTTGGACTACACGTACCAAGATGGAGAAGGCGGTATTGCCGCAGCTCTATCCTTAGCGGAATATTTCGTAGGCGATGATTCGATGTGTGTTGTGCTTGGTGACAATATTATCGAAGGTAATATCAAGAAAGCAGCGAGTGATTTTTTAGCTCAAAAGGAAGGCGCAAAAGTCCTTCTAAAAGAAGTCGAAGACGCAAAGCGTTTTGGAGTCGTTGAATTCGAAAACGAAAAAATAAAAAGCATACTAGAGAAACCTGAAAATCCACCAAGTAATATGGCGGTCACGGGGATCTATTTTTACGATAATACAGTCTTTGATTTTATAAAAAAACTTGAGCCCTCTGATCGAGGAGAGTTAGAAATTACGGACGTTAACAATATGTACCTTAAGAAAGGGCAGTTAACGTATGATGTACTAGAAGGTTGGTGGACTGACGCTGGAACTTTTGAATCCCTTAGACGCGCATCAAATCTTGTTGCAGAAACTGGAGCTAATAAAGATAAAGTATGAGAATTTTTTTAACCGGTGGAGCGGGTTTTATTGGTTCAAATTTTGTAAGATGGGCATTGAGCAATGAGGCCGTTTCTTCCAAAATAGAGAAATTGGTAGTTTATGATTCTCTTACGTATGCCGGTAATTTGGAGAATTTAGACGGGCTTGAAAAAAATCCGAAATTTTTATTTGTAAAAGGCGATATTCGAGACGCGAAATTATGCGCCGATCTTTTCCAAGAACATAAGATCGATGCAGTAATTCATTTTGCGGCAGAGAGCCATGTTGATCGCTCTATTCTAGATCCACTTTCATTTGTGAAAACAAATGTTGAAGGAACACAAGTGATCCTGAATGAAGCTCGTAACAACAATGTTGGAAAGTTCCTGCATGTTTCTACGGACGAGGTCTATGGATCGTTAGGACCAGAAGGGTTCTTCGTAGAAAGCACTCCTCTTGACCCAAGTAGTCCTTACTCCGCGTCAAAAGCTTCATCGGACTTATTGGTTTTAGCTGCCTATAAGACCTATGGATATCACGTCAATGTTACCAGATGTACAAACAATTATGGGCCATATCAGTTCCCTGAAAAGTTAATCCCATTTTTTGTAACGAACGCGTTAAATGATTTGCCATTGCCGTTGTATGGTGATGGACGAAATATCCGAAGTTGGTTGCACGTGGACGATCATTCGGATGCACTTTGGAAGGTTCTGAATTCGGGGCGAGCAGGTGAAGTCTACAATATCGGTGGATCTACGGAGTCGGAAAAAGATAACTCCGAGGTCACACACGCAATCTTAAATATTCTTAAGAAACCTGAAACTTTAATTAAATATGTTGAAGACCGTAAAGGTCATGATCGTCGGTACGCCGTCGATTATTCGAAAATCAAAGGTGAGCTCAATTGGGAACCGAAAAAAGATTTCGAAACAGGATTAAAAGAGACTATTCGATGGTACCAAGATAATGAGAAGTGGTGGCAGCGAGTAAAGTCAGGCGAATATCAGAGATTTTACGATGAGTATTATTCGAAACGAATCTAAGAATTAAGTTTATGAGTCGAATTGCAATTATAGGCGCCCGCGGTTTATTGGGAACAGAGCTAGTATTAGCGGGGGAGAAGCTTGGATTACCAGTTATACGTGCTGATATCTCGACAGATGATCTCAAGAACTATGCGATTGTCGATATCACTAATCCAGATTCCTTAGCGTTCTTTTTTGATGCGTGGAATCCCGAGGTCGTAATTAACTGCGCAGCCTATACAAAGGTTGACGATGCGGAAGATGAATACGCTGCGTGTATGAAAATCAATGCGATGGGTGTCGAAAATTTGGCTCGTATCTGTCGTGAACGCAAAAGTTATTTGGTGCAGATTTCGACAGACTACGTTTATGGTGGTTCTGCAAGCGATTCTCGAGAACGTGTACCCTACGACGAAAGTGAAAATTGCGACCCTTGTGGAATTTATGGTTGGAGTAAGTACTTTGGTGAAAGGAGTCTTGCAAATCTTTATCCTGAAAACTCTGCTGTAATTAGAACCTCGTGGCTGCATGGAACGACAGGCCCAAATTTCATTAAAACAATTCTTCGGGTAGCTAAAGAAAAAGATGAGCTTAAGGTTGTAAATGATCAGTACGGTAGCATAACTTGGGCGCCATGGTTAGCTAGTGTGATCTATAAAATTATCGACAAGCGAGTTACGGGAATTGTCCATGCGTGCGCAAGTGACGCGACGACTTGGTATGACATCGCACGAGATGTTATCGAGAGGTCAAATTTGGAAACAAAGGTTGGGCCACAAACGACAGCTGAATCAGGACGCAAGGCACCTCGTCCGCTTTACTCTAAGCTTAACACCAAATCATTGTCGACAATTCTTGACGAAGAAATTCCGATAAACAAAGATTTTATTGATCAATTTATGAAGGTTCATCAAAAAGGATAATGAGCAGCAAAAAAAGTGAAAATCTAAATTCGACTGAAAATTTCTATGGAACATTAGACAAAGACGCGAAGTCTGTTTTAGTAGTTATGGCAGGAGGCAGCGGCACAAGGTTTTGGCCAATGAGCAGAACCGATTTGCCGAAGCAATATTTGCCTCTAGGGAAAACTGGTGAAGCTTTAATCACCGAGTCGATTGCTAGATTTGAGCCGTTGATTGGGAAGGGGAGTACTCTCGTCGTGACCGCAGCCTCTCAGGCTGAATTAGTAAAAAAGTTTGTACCAGATGCAGCTATTCTTGCCGAACCTATGGCGAAAAATACCGCACCTTGCTTAGCTTATGCAGCGCATTATATTTTGAAGAACGTCGGTGATGTTCCAATGTTATGTATTCCAGCAGATCATGTTATTGATGGGCAAAAAGAGCTTCTTGCTATTTTTAAAAAAGCTTCCGAGCTTGCGATAAAAGAAGATGTTTTAATTACCTTAGGAATTAAGCCAACGTCTCCTGAGACAGGTTATGGATATATTAAGAGAGGTGGTCCGTTCTATATCAAGTCTAATGGAGCTAGTGGTGCCTTTGAAGTCTCTCAGTTTGTAGAAAAGCCCGATTTAGAAACAGCAAAGCACTATGTTGAGAGTGGTGATTATTTCTGGAACAGTGGGATGTTTGTTTGGCGACCAAGCGTTTTGATTAATGCTTTAAAGTCGTTTCTGCCAGATGTTTCAAAGTTAGCTGAAAAATGTGTTGATTTGTTGGACGAGGAAAATGTATCTTCCGAAAAATTGACAGAGTTGTACGACGAAATGCAAAGCGTATCTATCGACGTTGGGGTGATGGAAGAAGCGGAGAATGCTATAGTTTTTCCAAGCCACACCTTTAGTTGGAGTGACGTGGGGTCTTGGTCTTCATGGAGTGAAACTGTTTTAGATAAGTATGGTGATAATCACGAAAATATTTTCTTAGGTGACGTGCTCTCCTTGGGTTCAGAGAGATGTACAGTCATCAACGCGGAATGTGAAAATTTTGATTTTGGATTTGCCGAAAATAGTAATTCGATAGTGGAGCAGGCTGGTTCAGGTAAGTCTAAAATAGTAGCAGTAGTTGGGATGGAAGATTTAATAGTCGTTAATCTATCAGACAGTATTCTAGTGTGTAAAAAGAGTGATACTCAGAAAGTTAAACAAATTGTTGAAATACTGACTAAGAAAGGGCGGAAAGATTTAGTTTAGAGTAAATATTTTGAAAGTCACTATTAATTAAGGAACAATCCAAAACTTATACCATTAATCCAGTTAATTAGTCATGGAAGGAGTTCTCAGACTAATCAGGATCTATCTAGTTAATTCTAAGTATCTCTAAATTCCTCTTAGTATTTTAAAAAATGGCTATACTTGTTATAAGACTGGATACTTTTACGCATCGGGTTAATAAGTTTAAAGTTTATGCTTATTGGAATCGTGGCTAGACTAGCCATGAATAGTAATAAAGTTTAACAAATACTGTTAATTTTTTGCAAAAACTGTTTTAAAGCATGGAAATATTTCTACAAAAATCGAGACAAAATAAGGTAAATGATAATGAGTAAAAGGACGGCCCTAATCACAGGTATCACCGGTCAAGATGGTTCTTACTTGGCAGAATTTTTATTAGAAAAGGGATATCATGTTGTCGGAATGGTACGGCGTTCCAGTGTTGAAAATTTCGAAAGAATTGAACACATCCGTGATCAAATTGAGTTGAGGCAAGGTGACTTGCTTGACCAGTTGTCATTAATTACCTTGATCGATGATGTTAAACCATCTGAAATTTATAACTTAGCAGCGCAAAGCTTTGTTCCGACAAGTTGGGAACAGCCAACTTTGACCGGAGAATTTACGGCCTTAGGTGTTACGAAGGTTTTGGAAGCTATTAGGTTGGTAAATCCAAAAATAAGGTTTTATCAAGCGTCTAGTTCTGAAATGTATGGTCGGGTACGAGAAGTGCCGCAATCCGAAGATACGCCTTTCTATCCAAGATCTCCTTATGGTGTCGCAAAATGTTACGGTCATTATATTACAGTAAATTATCGTGAAAGTTATGACTTGTTTGCTGTTTCAGGAATCCTATTCAATCACGAATCCCCTCGTAGAGGATTAGAGTTTGTAACAAAGAAAGTTTCGGATGGCGTAGCTAAAATTAAACTTGGTCTCGCAAATGAACTTCGAATGGGTAATCTTGATGCTCAAAGAGATTGGGGTTTCGCTGGTGACTATGTTAAAGCGATGTGGATGATGTTGCAGCAAGATACTCCTGATGATTATGTTATTGCGACTGGTAAAACCTATTCTGTTAAGCAATTACTTGAAACTGCATTCGGCGCAGCCGGATTAGATTGGGAAAAGCACGTAATAATAGATCCGAAATTTATTAGACCAGCCGAAGTAGAATTGCTTATTGGTGATCCAACTAAAGCAAAAGAAAAACTTGGTTGGGTTCCTGAAGTAGATTTTGAAGGTCTAATTAAGATGATGGTTGATTCAGATATTAAACGATTAAGTAAATAAATTAATAGTTTAGAATACTAAATCAATAAACAGGAAGTATTATAGATGAGGGCTTTGATTACAGGCGGGATGGGGTTTGCAGGTACGCACCTATCTCGGCATTTGGCGGATTGTCGGGACGATGTTGCAATTACGTATTTACCAAAAAATTCTAGCGGAAATGAAAAGTCTGCCGAATTAAAAAAATTGGACGAGTTACGCTTAGCAAATATTCCTAAACAAGCTCAGCATGTTGCACTTGATGTAACAAATCAAGATCATCTAAATCAAATCCTTTCGTTGATGAAACCAGATGTGATTTATCACTTGGCAGGCATCCCTTATGTCGCATCGGCAACTGAGGACACTGACTACGTCTTTAAAGTAAATACTTTTGGCACCAAGAATTTGTTAGAAGCTGTTAAAGCTTCATGTCCTAGTGCTCGGGTTCTCGTAGTCAGTTCCGCAGAAGTTTATGGTGCGCCGCGTGTTACCTCTCAACCTTTTGTTGAAACATCAGAATTAAGACCGGTGTCGTTCTATGGAGCTAGTAAGGCATCCGCTGAAATGATTTCTCATGGTTATGTTGCAAGAGATGGACTAGAAGTCGTAATGGTTAGACCGTTCGCCCATGTCGGTCCCTATCAAGAAGATACGTTCTCCTTGTCGAGCTTTGCTAAGCAAATTGCGCAGATCAAGTTAGGTCAGAAAGAACCTATTCTGGAAGTTGGTAATATCGAGGTTAAACGCGATTTTAGTGATGTTTCCGATATCGTACGTGGATACAGAGAGTGCGCACTTAACGGAAGAGTAGGTGAAGTCTATAATCTGTGTTCCGGGCAATCTTTTCTTTTGCAAGATCTTATTGAAACACTAATTAAAATATCAGGTGTTCCTATTGAAATAAAAGTCCGTGAAGACCGACTTAGGTCAATCGACATCCCTGAATATTTTGGAAATTTTCAAAAAGCCCAAAAAGAAATTGGTTGGAAGCCACGTGTTGAAAAAGAAACTTTTTTAGCCGGCTTGTTTTCTTATTGGCTTGAATTTCTGAATTCATAGAGGCTATTAAACGTGCAAGAAAAGGTTAACTTAGTATCCGAAAGTTTTTTAGAGGTACTTAGGGAAATGCCTGCTGATTATGCGTCTAAGTTTAAAATACTGAAGAATAGACTTTTTATCCCTCAAAATGAACTCCAAGATTTACTGGAGTACTATAAAGGGTGGTTAATTAAAGCCGGAGTCGGTGCCTATACTGACGAGAAATTAAAGTCGAGGATTTTTGCTGGGGCGGATGCTGTTTTGTTCTATCTGCCAGAGGGAAATAATGTTGAAATCGGACATTTTGCAAACCTACCAACCGATATTCAATTAAAGATCCCAGTTTCAAACTCTGTTCCAATTAACGCGTCCGATTACTTACACCCACGAGATGTTGACTATCAAAATCTTAAGGGAGTCGAAATTCGTCGACCGTTGAACAAACCGATGGAAATCGTTTTTGAAATAAGAGAAGATAAACTAAAGTGTAGCGAAAGTTTTTTGAGGAAGGTTGTTGCAAAGCTTAGAGCTTCAAACAATATTTCAGAAAAATACCCTAATCTATCAAGGTCTTTAAAGGATGCGTTGTTACCTCTTAAGAATATTCTCGAGCAGGCAAAAACCTTAAGCAAATCAAAAACTCCTCTCATCCCGCTTAGGTTTCAAGACGATAGCGCAGCTAAGTTTTTTAGTTATATGCATCTAGTTTTTATAGTTAAAGACTCTGTATTACTCGATGTATATGAGAATAAGGGGCGTGGATTTGATGAGTTTATCAACGATGAAATAATTTACCTTGCTGACAAGCTTAATATTAAAACACTTGATACGCTTCAAATTTCTACGAGAGATAAGTATTTACTCGGAAGAATACGAATTGCTGGGAAATGGTTTGCCGTAGAGAAAAAAGCGTTCCGATTTCTTGTGGAAAGTGCTGCACTTTCTCGTTGGTTTAAGGGGAAGATTGGGAAGTTGTTCACAATTCGAGATATATTGAATCAAATTGTTCCTGTTTTAAAAAATGCAGATTGGATTGATGTTTCCAAGCTTGGAAGGCATCCTGATTCAGCAGGGTCGAAAAACTCACGTGCTAAGTTTGAATTAAAGTATTCACCTTGGACGTTCAAGACTGGGAAAAATTATTCGATAGTTGAATTTGTTGAAGGAGGCGGTGGAGAGCGTAAATCGAACTCTTTTAAGAGTAGACGGAGATAGTATTGATAATACGAATTTTTTTGCTAGTCGCTTTTTTTCCGGCCTTATCGTTTGCTCAATCAGACGTAGAGTACTACTACCTCCCAGCGAATCGTCAAGCTGCAGACATTAAGAATATCTCAAATAAACCAATCGTCCCAGCATCTCTTGTTAAGTTGGTAACAGCTGCGCATGCTCTATTTACATTTGGTGGAAACCACCGTTTCTCAACCAAGATTTATCTTACTGAAACAAACGAGCTTGTTTTCGAAGGATTTGGTGACCCCGCGTTGACTTCAACAAAACTCAAAGCTTGTTTGAACGAAGTTTCGCAGAAACTTTCTGCCAATAGAATTAAAATAAATCGTGTAATCCTAGATGACACCAAATTTGATACGACCTTATCCGTTCCTGGACAGGGCGATTCATTGAACCCGTACGAAGCTGGGGTAGCGGCGCTTGCGATAAACTTTAATTCAGTAGCGGTAAGGGTTGGTAAAAATCAAGTGGTTACTTCGGGTGAAGCTGAGACACCCCTGACAAATTACGCAAAACAACTAGCCGGGAGTCTTCCAAAGGGGACCCATCGCCTTGCAATTAAAAATCAAGGTTCTGCCGTCCGCCAGTTTTATGAAATTGTTGAAATCTTTCTTGCTCAGGGTGGTGTTAAGGTAGCGAACGGATATTTGGTTAAACCAAAACCGATTGGAGCGAAATTAATTGTTACTTGTGTCACCGAGCAGTTAGAAGATGTTATTCAGGGAATGTTAAAATATTCTAATAATTTTTCAGCAAATCAAATATTTTTAAATACGGGCGCGAGATATTATGGTTACCCATCAAGTTTTCAGAAGTCTTCAAAGTCTTTGGAGTTGTTTATGAAAGAAGAAGTTGGGATATCTGATGATTTCACCATATTAGAGGGTGCTGGTCTTTCCAGATCAAATCAGCTTAGTCCGCAACAGATTATAAAATTACTTAGATATTTTGAGCCATATCAAGGGTTACTACCAGAATCCAATGGATTACGTTATAAGAGTGGTACCCTTAACGGTGTAAGTAATTTAGCAGGGTATATCCGAAAAGGAGATCGAACTACAGGATATTTTACCTTGTTCGGAAGTGCTCAGAGATCTATACCTGATAGGATCAAGATCGCGAATCAGTTTGGTAATCGTCAATCTAACTAGATGGCAACTTTTAAGGAATTCATGATGAGTGAAAATAAAAAGATTATTGTTGTTATCCCGGCTTACAAGGTGAGCAAGTTCGTTTGTTCTTTGATAGAGAAAATTGGACCGGAAGTCTCAAATATCATTGTAGTTGATGATTGTTGTCCTGAGCAAAGTGGAGAGGTAGTGAAAAAGCATTTTTTGAATCAAGAGCGAGTAATTGTTGTTTCACACCCAGAGAACCGAGGTGTAGGTGGTGCGATGGTTACAGGCTATAAAGCTGCACTTGAATTAAATGCAGATATTATAGTTAAGCTTGATGGGGACGGTCAGATGGACCCAGTTCTGATTGAATCTTTAGTTGAGCCGATTGTTAGCGGACAAGCTGATTATTCTAAAGGGAATCGATTTTTTATGATCGAAAGTTTAAAGAGCATGCCCCCAATTAGGATTTTCGGAAACGCAGCTCTTTCCTTTGTCAGTAAATTCGCCCACGGATATTGGAATATTATGGATCCGACAAATGGGTTTATTGCTATTCACTCGACCGTATTAAGGTGCATCCCTTTAGAAAAGCTTGAACATCGATATTTTTTCGAAAATGATATGTTGTTTCGGCTAAGTACTTTAAGAGCAGTTGTTGTAGACGTCCCAATGGACTCTTCCTATGGTGAAGAAGAAAGTAACTTGAATATTGCGAATGTCATTAGTGAATTTCCACCAAAGTTTTTTATCCGTGTTTGTAAAAGGATTGGATACAATTACTTTCTTAGGGATTTTACAGCGTGTTCGCTTGAACTAATAATTGGTTTTGTGCTTTTTGTATTTGGTTTTATTTTTGGAATTACTCATTGGATTAGCAGTGCCGAAAATGGTGACGTTGCTTCGGCAGGAACTGTTATGTTGGCCGGTTTGCCGATCCTCGTCGGGTTAAATCTTCTAATAGCCGCTCTAAGTTACGACATTTCGAATGTTCCAGTTCGTCCATTGCAAACAATCTTAAAGAAACGAGTAAAATGATGTTGGTCTCACTCTTCGGTACCTTGTGTCTGTTCTTCTTAGTCTATTCGTATTTTGGCTATCCTCTGGTCGTTTATATTTTAGGTTTTGTTATAAAAAAGAAACCTGTGGTTTCAACGACTAGTCAGGAAGGTATTTCAATTGTGATTGCCTGTCGTAATGAAGAAGGAATCATTGCTGAAAAGCTAGACAATACTCTCGGTTTAATCTGGAAAGGTCGACCGGTAAGTGAGCATTTGCTTGCCCCGAATTCAGATTTGCAGGTCATTGTCGCGAGCGATTCTTCGGATGATAGAACCCATGAAATCGTTCAATCATATAAAGAGAGAGGTGTCGAACTTCATTCAACGTTAGAGCGAAATGGTAAAGAGTCCGCACAAAAAAACTCGCTTCAATTTGTTCGAAATGAAATCATAGTTTTCACAGATGCGAAGATATTTTTACAAGAGGATGTGCTAACGAATATTAGCAATCACTTTAAAGATCAAACTATAGGTGCTGTTAGCAGTCGCGACCGAGTCGTTGATGAACATGGTAAAAGTGGTGAAGGCGCCTATGTTAAATACGAGATGTGGGTGAGGCGACTTGAAACGAAAATGTATTCGTTGGTTGGATTGAGTGGTTCTTGTTTTGCAGTAAGAAAACAAGTAACCAATAATTTCCCCGAAAACATACCTAGTGATTTTTGCATGCTGATAGAGGCTCGAACGCAAGGCCTTCGTGGCGTCCATGCCGATAATGTTATTGCCGAATATCGAGCAGTAGTATCTGACCAAGCCGAATTCAATCGTAAAATTCGGACGGTTGTAAGAGGGATGAATAGTGTATGGGCCTATCGAATTAATATTTTAAAGTCAGAAGACAAGCTGCTTCCCTTC
>CAYYIQ010000035.1:15950-20012 GCA_964472005.1 uncultured Bdellovibrionales bacterium
AAATATTTTCACATAAAATTTGTAGATGGTTAGTCCCATTTTTTGTGATTGGAGCTTTTCTTTCTAGCTTTATTTTAATGCTTGCCTCCGGCTTTTGGTTAACCGTATTTTTAGGATTTTTAATCCTATTTGGACTTGCGTTCAAAGGCCACCTTGATCCGGCATCCCGAGAAAACATTCTCGTCAAACTCTGCTTCTTTTTTACCTTAACAAATCTCGGAATCTTTTTTGCTTGGGGAAAATTTCTAAAAGGAGATTCTCAAGTCGTCTGGAACCCGTCTCAAAAAGGGTGAGTTATTGCAACCACAGCGAGACACAGAGGCACGACACAGAGGCACAGAGTGGGAAAGTTAATTGGCATATCAGAGTACTCTGAGGTGCCAGAGTATTCTGCCATACCGACGCTTAATTTCTCTGTGCCTCTGTGTCTCTCTGTGGTTACAATAACTCACCAAGGCAAATTGAAAGGTCAGGCACTTTTCTAAAAAGTGTTTACACGTCCTTCTCGATAGTTTGGATCTTTTCTTTCTCTTTCTTGCTCTAAGTATCTTACGCACATTTTGGTTTCTGGGTTATTTCGGCAATACCCGACCATGAATGGTTCGCGTTTTCTTGGAGGTGGCTTTGGTTTGCAGCGTGAACTTTCGGGTCTAATCTTGCAGTATCTTGCCAGTTGAATAACGTTGCGTCTTTTTTCTTCTCGTTTTGACACACATTTGGATGCGTACGGATCTCTTGAGCAAAGCTCTTCAATTGGATCTACTCGTTCACTGTTTGTTCTTTCAAGTGCGTCGCAGCGAAAATCATTTGGTTTTCGCGCGCAATATCTTCGAAGTTTATCAACCTCTTTATGCAGGGATTTCAACTTTTCTTTGCACTCTGGGGGAAAACCCGCGGCATCGCATTCCTTTTTAATGATTTTAATTTGTTGGTTATAATTAACCAATGGATTGATTTGCACATCTAGCTCTTGAGCCAAGATTTCGCCCTGTGAAACGTTCAATAACGTGAAAAATAGTAGTAAGTTATAAACAATCCTCATCCGTATCAATTCCCTCCAATTCCATAGACAATATTCTTCCTGCCGTTAGAATATGATCTTTTTCGCGTCTCAAATAGTTTTTGTTGCACCTCTTTGTCTTCATAAAACATTTTCTTAGGAGCATTTTTATTGTTTGTGGTTGTTCTAGCTTCTTTCTTTTCAGGTGGTTTACGAACTTTGTTTCCTCTCCGGTACTCGGTCTTCGTCATAAGTTGACCGTTATTCCTATAGTTGTACCAAATGCCGTCTCGTTTCCCGCCAACGTATTCTCCTTGCATTTTAATATTGCCGTTGCGGTAGAAAGTAACGTATTCACCTTCAAGTCGATAACCACTGTTTAGAACAGCTCGACAAAATACAACGGAGCTTTTTGGAGGTCCGTCACCCACCTGCTCTGTACCAGCAGGGCATACATGCTTATACTTCTTTTTGAGAATGCCCGGTCGACCGCGGGGACCCGCAAAGCAAAGTGTAGTTGAAGCAAAAACGCATAAAACCGTCAAAATATAGAGGGATTTAGGCGTCATCGAATTAGAATTTATATAGGTTTTTAAAAAGAACATACTTAGGATATGCTGAAAAAACGATGAATTGTGAGATGTGGAACGAAAAAATTGCAAAAAAACACGATTTCTCAGGCATCTAGATTTACTTGCGTTAGCTAACTACCTGATTTTATTGAGGTTGGCGCTTAGTAATCCAAGACCTTACGTTTTTTATTTAACTCTTTGCCTTGGTGCTTTTAATGCTTTCTGTTACTTACACTCACACTAAAATTAGTTAGTTAAATAGCAGCTTTAATTTTGGGTGATTTTAAATTTTAGTTAGTCATCTAAGGTCTTTAAAGAGGCGGTAAGAGTTTTTGTAGTAATAAATATTTGGCCTCTAAACAAGAGTATGAGAAATAGTGCAGTCATGAATTATGTTGATGATCAGGTGAATATTGAATCTGAAGAACGTCTGCCAATTTCCTCCTTTCTTGTTTGTAAGAACGAAGAAACTCATATCGCCGCGTGTCTGGAAAGTTTAAAATTTTGCGACGAAATTGTCGTCGTCGATTCATTTTCCACAGATAAAACAATTGAAATTTGTAAACGCTTTAATATCCATCTTATCCAGCGAGAATGGCCAGGGTATAAGCTTCAAAAAGAATTTGCCTGCAGTCAAACAAAACACGACTGGGTACTTTTCATGGACGCCGACGAAGTCGTGTCTCCAGAACTAAAAGAAGAAATCTTAAGTCTAATCTCTAACCCGTCTGACGAAAGGCTGCAAAAGTACTCTGCGTTTAGAGTTAAGCGTGCCATGTTTTTCTTGGGAAAATGGTGGCGGAAAGGTGGGTGGTATCCAGAGCGTAGGATTCGATTTTTTCGAAGAGATGCCGTGGAGTGGATCGGAAAAGATCCACATGAGAATGTCAAAGTTAAAGGTTTAATTGGTGACCTGAAAGGTGAAATCTTTCATTATAGTTATGACGACATCCCAGACCAAGTTAAAAAGTTAACTTCACATGCTTTCACAAGGGCCAAGTTTGATTTTGAATCCGGTCGTGATGTCTCATTATATGATATTGTCATAAGACCACCTGCAAGATTCTTAAAGTTCTTCGTCGTAAAGAAAGGATTTTTAGAAGGCATGTCTGGTTTCATCGTCGCATTGTTTGAGAGCTTCTATACCTATATGAAGTACGCCCGCCTCTGGGAATTGAAAAAAATGAGCAAACAAAACGAACAAAAAAAGGAATAAGGAAGTAATGACAGCTCTAACTAAGTCGGTAAATGCAAAACGACTTTGTGATCTTGTAGATTCCTTTAAGGGAACGAGTGTTACAGTCTTTGGTGATTTTATTCTCGATGAGTATATCTGGGGTGCCGTTGATAGAGTCTCACCTGAAGCACCAATCGTTATTGTTGATGTGAAGAGTGAGTCTTTGAGGCTTGGTGGTGCGGCGAATGTCGCGAACAACTTAAAAACTTTAGGTGCTAAAAGTTCAATTTGTTCGGTTATCGGTGATGACGAAGCGGGTAAATTAAGTCTTTCTTTACTCGAATCTCAAGGTATCGATTTCAAAGGAATTGTAACTGATTCCAACAGACCAACCACTCGTAAAACTAGAGTCGTTGCAAATTCACAACAAATCGTACGAGTTGACCGCGAACTTGCAACCTCAATAGATGAAGATATTTCCAAACTGGTTCTAGAAAATGTGCTAACTAGCATGAAGTCCTCTAGGGCGTTAATTATTTCCGACTATGGTAAAGGGGTCGTTAACTCGTATCTAAGTGAATTTCTCTTAGGAAATTTTTCTAAAAAAGATGCTTACGGCAAAAGAATACCCGTTGTAGTTGACCCGAAAGGAACAGACTACTCCCGTTATGTTGGTGCTACTTGTGTAAAGCCCAATAAAAAAGAAGCAACATTGCTTACCGGGAAAAAAATTTCTACACGAGAGGATGCAATTGAAGTTGCGGAAGAAATTAGAGTCACCGGTGGGTTTGAAGAGGTAATGATTACTTTAGGTCCAGAGGGGTTAGTTCTCGTTCATGAAGGTGCCGAACCTTTTGAGCTTGATACAATCGCGCAAGAAGTTTTTGATGTCTCTGGTGCTGGGGATACCGTTTCAGCCGTATACTCTTTGTCGATTGCGGTTGGCGCCACTCCGATGGAGGCCGCCATAATTGCTAACTGCGCAGCTGCACGAGTTATTAGAGAGGTTGGAACAGCTACTCTTGACCCAGAGGAATTAAAAGCTGTTATAAATTTTTGGGAAGAAAATTCATGAAACTTTCAAGTATGACAGGATTTGGTGAAAGTTCATCAACGGTAAACACAGGTGAGAAGACCCAATGTGTTCTACGAGTTCAGGCTAAAAGTGTTAATCATAGATTTCTTGATCTCTCCTTGCGCTTGCCGTCAAGATACAGTCCATTGGAGCATGGATTACAAAAATTAATTCGTTCAGAGCTTAATAGGGGTCGTATCGAAGTTTCGGTTTTTCGTGAGGCCGTAGGCCAAGAAGC
>CAYYIQ010000036.1:0-19729 GCA_964472005.1 uncultured Bdellovibrionales bacterium
ACTCAGTGAGATGAATCAGGCATTAGTAAAAGGAGCTGAGCGCTTAGAGAGCTGGCAAGAGCGTGGTTTTGCTGCAGAGATGGGGTATATGAATCGGGGAAAAGGCCTCTTTAGCGATCCAAGGAATCTTTTGCCCGAGGTTCAAAGTATTATTACTTTTGCCGTTCCTTATTACTCTCCTAATACAAGGTATCCAGAACACAAAAAAGGGTATGGTAAGGTCGCGCGCTATGCTTGGGGATTGGATTATCACTTAGTATTGAAGAAAAAATTAGAGCAATTTGTAATTCAAGTTCAAGAAGAAGGATCTATAAAAATAAATAAATATAGAATTTTTTCTGATAGCGTTCCAACCTTGGAAAGGGCTATCGCAGAAAAAGCTGGAATCGGATTTATTGGAAAGTCTAGTATGTTGATTCGCCCAGGGATGGGGAGCTATTTTTTTATCTGTGAAGTATTTTTAGATTCAGAAATATGCGGCGACGAGCTTCCTAAAGTTTTTAAGTCAAATTGTGGAACATGTGTAAATTGCATGTCAGCTTGCCCCACGCAGGCAATTGTTGAAAATAAAGTTGTAGATGCTGGTAAGTGTATCTCGTATTTAACGATTGAAAAACGGACTCATTTTTTTGAGAACGAAATGTCAGCGATTGGAGATTGGATATTTGGCTGCGACATTTGCCAAGAAGTGTGTCCTTATAATCATAGGGGAGCTCATGCAGATGTTCTTGACGAGTTCTCCGCAGCGGAAGGAGCTGGGCCATTCTTGAATTTGGAAAATATTTTGAAGTTGAAATCTAATGAGGAGTTTCGGAAACAATTCAAGAATACTCCGATGCTTAGAACGAAGCGAGATGGATTATTAAGAAATGCAATGGCAGTTTCATTTAATCAAAAGGATTATTCACAACTGAAACCAATTATTAATATATTAGACAACGACACCTCCCCATTCCTTAGAGAACAAGCGAAAATAGTTCTCAGAGCTTTTAAGCCATATTCAACTGGGATCGATAGAAATCTTATTTCTGCATGTGATTTAGGTTGATACTCCCGCGATTTTGTTTGTATTATTAGTCACCTTATAGGCATGCCACAGCATTGGATTGTGTTGTGTGGCTGTTATTACAATTCCATTTTCGAAAAAAAATTGTTATTGAACTCCAGATGTTGATACTTAGTTGTAAATTGGCCTCAATCGAAGTGCGTTATAGAATAAAGAATTTAAAATGATTTTACATAGAATTTTTTGCGTGATTTTTTTGGTGATCGTTCAGGCTCTTTCTGGATGTTCTTCTGATTTCAGTCAGCCTTTTCCGATGCCGTTAATACCACTTAGCCAGGAGGTAAAAAAAGTTGGTGGCGCTCCAGAAATCTACCTGCAAGAAATTAAAGACCTACGTGAATCTAAGGTCTTCTTAGAACATGATAATATGAAGTACCAAACCCATGCCGACATCGGCCCGGTTGCGCGTGAGGCTCTTTCTAAGGCGTTTGAGAAGCAGGGGTACAAATATTCAAATACCGCGAAATTCATTTTCAAGACGGATATTTTAAAATGGCACGCGAAGATTGAAGAAGGCTTCTTAAGCATCGCAACCGCTGAAGCCGAAGTTGCCATGGCGCTTTTTAATAGGCAAGGTCAAAAAATGTATTCAGGCAAATACAGGGGTGTCGCTACACTCGAAAGTGTCATCTACAACAACGATGATATCGCAGAGATTCTTGGCGCCTCAATGGGGGCCGCTATTCTTCAGCTATCCCACGATCAAAAACTCGAAAGCTTGCTAACAAAAAAGTAGATTTTTGACTAAGCAGCTTGTCCAAGTCTATAGGACTCTTTATCTTTTGTGAGGCAAGAATTGATAGTTCTTAATAGAAGATCAAATCCTACAGGTTTTGAAAGATAAGGAATGTCCAAAGCTGTCGCACGCTCTAAATCAATTGGATTTGGTGCACCCGTTATCAAGATAGTTGAAATTTTAGGGTAAAGTTTCTTTGCGGCAGCGTGAATGTCAAAGCCATCGAACTCTTCTAGGAAAACGTCACTAACAAGTATTTCAAATTCATTTTGTCTCAATAGAGATAGTGCTTCACTTGAACAGCTTGCCAATGTTACGTCAAAACCTGTGCTTGAAAGAACTGTTTCAAACATTTCTAACACAAGAGGTTCATCGTCGATTAAAAGTAGTTTAGGTTGGGAAAGTTTTATGTCTTTCATTGGATTAGTGCCCCGAGTTTAGTTATTAAAACTTTGAGATAAGTCTCCGAATCAATAGCTATGATAACCCTAAAATACCTTAGTAAAAAGCATTGAGACATCTTTTTGGTGGTGAAAAGGTCGGGAAAAAGGTCTTATTTAGGACGTCCGTTCTGTCATCTGCCCACTTTGGGAAAGTTTTAATTCGACCTCGAGTTTCGCTTGATTCGTTATGAGTCTCGACATGCAGGCCTCAATTCCAAGGAATTGGTTTTTTAACTGTGCTTCAATCACACGATTTAGGGCCTTTTTGAAAAATACAATAATTGGGCCAATGTATTTTCGGTGCGAACTTATTGCAGATCCTCTTGAGGCTTCTGACTGTGACAAAGTGCAAAGTGCTCTGTATGTGTTTGTCTTTTCTTCATCTAATAAAAAGTCTTTAGGGAATAGAGCTAGGTCCTTTTTTTTAATTGATTTTAGCTCATCGGAATATTTCGAGCTCAATTGATCGTATTCTTTGATAACTTGTTGGTTGAAGCTTTTGAGGGGTTGCAGGTCTTTTGAGCTGTTCATATTAGATTCGAATTGTGTTTATTAAATGGGTTGACCCAAAAATTTTACCATAGGTTGCGGATGATTAAAATCGTCTAACGATTTCATTGCTTATGAGTCTTCTTGAGACATCTAGTATGTTTGAACCATGTCCAAAATAACTGAAGTTTGATTTTAATAAAGAGGTCTTAAATTGACTAATATCTAATTCATTCTTATCGTTTGGATCAATTGAGACATCGATTTCCAAACCGCATTGTGCAATGAGAGACTCTTGATTTTTAAAAGGTAGTGGATCAGAACCCCAAAAAATAGGAAGGTTCTCCTTATGTTTTAGTATTATTTTTGGTAATGGAAAATTTTTTGGAAGCAAGCTAGTGTAACCAAGTGCTAGATGTCCATTGTGGTTTTGGATGAAGTTATCGATTATGATACCTCTTTTACCTAACCATTTACCAGGTGCCCAGTTTATGACAGGGATGCCACCGCTGTTTAATATCTCCGACACAAGCTCGATCAGAGGCATCTTCTCTTCAATCTTATCTGATCGGAATAGAGCTAGAACTTCAATGCCTTCGCTGCTATTAACCTGACGTCCTGGAATAATATAGAGCGGCAGTTTTCCTTGGCTTTTTAAGAGGAGCGACGAAGGGTTTTTCACAATCTGGAAATCTAGGATTTTAGATTTACTCCGAAGTTCAATGAAGAAGTCACAATCGTTTTTTTCTGTTAGGCATAAGGCAAATCCAGTTGAGATTGAATTATGTCTTTCGAAATTACGATACGCTGAGCTAAAG
Source organism: uncultured Bdellovibrionales bacterium (assembly GCA_964472005.1). GTDB lineage: Bacteria > Bdellovibrionota_C > UBA2361 > SZUA-149 > DAOLCO01 > CAYYIQ01. Next base: position 3,553 of record CAYYIQ010000036.1, read on the forward strand.
AACTTCTCTGTTGAATAGCTTTTATAGTAATGAACATGTGGGTCGAATAAAATATTCATTATTTAAAAATTCTCATAAAGGGATTAACGCTTTTTATTGTGATTTTTTTGTTTGCCTGGCAACCGTCAAGATGAATTAGCTTCAGCGGAGTTATTTCGTCATAAGAAGTTATTTTGTCACAGCCATCTACGGTAAGGAATGGAAAATAATTAAATTTAATAGTCACGTTTTTACTAGATGTGACTAAGGATACTTCACTTTCGTTTTGATTAATAATTTCACCTTCTCCATGGAGAAAGTAGTTGCTGTCATTTTTACGAGTGAAACCGATGAAAATGTCGCTAGAAGAAACCTCATGATAGATTTCTGGAATGCCTCGAAAATAATTTCTCCACTTTGGCTCGTGTGCGATTACAAAACTCACGTTCATTAAGTTCATATATTCTTCAACACCTTCTGGTCCATTGTCACGAAAATTTTGAGGGATTACGTCGGTGTATCTCCATAGGTTATGAACGGGGCTTGAACCTACCAAAGGTTTTGTAGTTAGTTGGGCAACGGGTGCTAAGTGACCACCTCCAAGGTGATGCAAGATGAATCCAGAAAATAGAGCACGTCCATTGCCGGCATGTTGCTCAATCATCGAGGATAGATCTTTTAGAGAGGAGTCTTGAAAGTTGTAGTTATTCCAACCTCGGTTCTGTAGAACTGACGCAAACGAAAGAGTCGAGGTCATAATAAATGCAGCTAGAAAACCATTGTTGAAAGTGCGTGTAATTTTATTTTTAGAATAATTTAACAGAACTTGATCGACTAATATTGAAACAGGTGGAATCACAAATATCCAAGCAATTAGCACAAAACGATCTAGTTCCAGTTGAGGCTTGTAAATCGGCCCGAATAATCCGAGAGTAAGCAACCAAAGAGTTGAGATAATATAGGCCCTTTTTTCAATTTTTCGGAACGGATAAAGAATGATTGAAAATAGTGCCAAGGCAATTATGATGGGATTTGTTCTTAGAGAACTTTCTTTTAGAAGTTCGTAAGGTCTTTCTAAATTGAAATCCTCAGCTCCATGTTTTAGGAATGATTTCGAGTATCCTTTATGGACATTCACAGTAAAAGTAGTTGATTGTTCGGCCTTAAGAAATCCACCCACTTTGGAGACTTTTATAAATAGTGCCCCCCAAAATAAATTTAGTGTGATGAACAGTAATACTATAGAGGTCAGAATTTTTGATTTGCGAATTTTCGAAAATGTTAAAATTAGAACGATAAGTAAGGTTGGCAAAAGGCTGATTGCCTGAAGACTCCAGAATGAACAAAGGGTGGTGAAGGTTCCGGCCAAAATTAATTGCGCAGGCGTAATCGAGTTCTCTTCGGCTGTTGACGGAGTATCAATGGTTTTAACTAGTTTTATCAAAGAAGCGAAAGCAATTGGCAAGAGTGCAAGAGAACAATAAAATCCTAGAGATCCATAAGTTAACGCCCACCGATAGAGCGTTGTACTAGAGGTTAATCCAAGAACCGCAGCCAACAATGCTCCTTGTTTCGAAGAACCAAGTGATTTTGTGCTAAAGTAGAGTGATGCTGGAAGGATGCCAAAGATGATTGAAGGTACAATTATCCTGTAAGCGTCGATAGAGCCTAAAAGTTTGATTAAGGGTAAGAAGATTAGGAAGACATTTAAAATCCCCGTTGCAAAAAAATCTCTCCAGTCAGTGCCTGCATTCCATTGAGAATTGTAGATAGGAACGAAGGGGAAATTTTCGTTCAATAAATGTAATCTGTAAATTACCGAAGCATGGTCATCAGTGAAAACAGCTCTTAAACCAGAGTGCGCCAAAAAGATAAATAGTAAAGAGAAGTAGCTTAAGAATAAAACTTTACTTAAAAATTTTGGAATGAGTAAAGAGAGTGGGGTTAGAATTAAGAACAATAAAAAGAAATAGCTATCAAATCTTATACGCTCAGAAAAAGAGTATGCCGTCGTTGACCAGTTTGAGAATACTAAAACAAGGATCCCTACAAAAATACCGCTTAGAATTGTTTCGGTATGTTTCTTTAAGTCGATGGACTTTTTTAAACTGAAAGCGATCAATAAAAACGTTAGCATAGAAAATACTACGGCGGATTTAGTTCGACCGAGTGGAATCTCAAGGAGAGGTATTTGATTAAAAGGATTTGTAATTATTAAAGAACCAAACAAGAATCCAAAGAAGCTTAAGACAAAAAGAAGCCCAGAGATTGAGATTAGGAGTTCGGTTAATATTTTAGAATTTCTCTTCACGTTGCTTTGAGCTAAGTGTTAAATAGTACTCAAGTTATCTTATTTTTGGCTATTCAAATCAAGTTATTCGAATCATCGGTTTAGTTTTCGCTTGGAAATTAGCATTGTGTCCCTTTTAGATAGCATTTATTAGACCTCTATCCTAATCTGACGTTAAAAAGTGTTTAATATGACAGTTTTGATTGTTTATAGGATTAGACGGATATGCGATAAGACTATCGAAGCATTTTATGTTTGCTTCGTTCGATTTAAATATGCAATGAAATTGACTGAAAGGTTATGACAGAAAAACAGCCTGATTTAGATAAACAAGAGCAAGTATTCGCGATGACTGCAAATCAGAAGTCTCTTAGTGGTGGGGACGCAAAGTCATTGATGAAAAAATATCGAGATTTAGTTTGCGGTGATTCGTCGGTATTATATTGGATTTCCTATGAGCTGTATGTATTGCTGATTGCGCCACTTCCTTCAATTCTTGGGTTTGGGCTTCGAAAGCTGTTTACTCCACTTTTATTGGGATCTTGTAAAAGTGGGCCTTTGGTGTCTTCTGGAGTGGTATTTCGTAATCCCCAAAAAATAAGTTTTGGTAGAAATATTGTCGTCGATAGGAACGTCGTCCTTGATGCAAGAAATGTTTCTGAATTTGAAAGCTTTGGCGTTCAATGTGACGATAATGTTTTTATCGGGAATGGTTCCATGATTTTAGCCAAAGGTGGGTCGATAATTCTATCCAAAGCGGTTAACATTAGCTCTGGTTGCCGTATCGCCTCTGAGGGGAAAATTGAGATTGGTGAAAGCAGTTTGGTCTCAGCGTATTGCTATATTGGGCCAGGGAACCATAATTTTTTAGATAAGAATGTTCCAATTATGGAACAGGGGATGACCGAAGGGAAGGGTGTTAAGATTGGTAAAAACGTTTGGATTGGCGCTAGAGTAACAATTTTAGATGGTGTTACAATAGGAGATAATTCAATTATCGGTGCACATTCTTTTGTTAGAGAAGATGTTGAAGAAAATAGCGTCGTCGCAGGAACACCAGCTAGATTTATCAAAAATCGATGAGTATTACTTAGAAGGTTATTTCTTAAGCTCGAGATGCGCTTTTGCTTTCTGCCAAACAATTGTTTTGTCTTCCGCTGAAAGTTCTTCGAGTTTTAAATTAAATTCTTCTTCAATGACTTCTAGTCGTGTAATAAATCGATTACAACATTCCCTAGTTAAGCTTTCAGAACTCTGTCCAATCCACCTAGCCAATTGGGATAAAGAGAAGATGCAATCTCCAATTTCGGTTCCAAGGTGTTGTAGTGAGGGGTATTCGTTATTAGATATGGCATTGTTGGAAAGTGGAGCAGTGATATCTTTCCCTGAAAAATTACTGTCAAATTCTTCCTTTATTTCAAGGAATTCTTCTTCTACTTTTTTTAAGACATCTTTAATATTCAACCAATCGAATTGAACCCTAGCAGATTTTTCGCCAATTTTTTCTGCTTTAATAAGGGCAGGCAATGTTACAGGAAGTTTTTTTAAGTCGCTTGAAAAGTTCTTTGGACTTGATTTTTTATCATTAACCTCGCCATCTTTTTCATCTTGTTTTATTTGCTCCCAGTTTTTTAAAACTTCTTTAGAGTCTTCGACTTTTTTATCTGAGAAAACGTGGGGATGTCTGCGAATCATTTTTTGTGACACATTTTGAATGACGTCTTCAAGTGTAAAATCGCCATTTTCTTGGGCAAGTTGCGAATGAAATACAACTTGCAATAATACATCCCCAAGTTCGTTTATTATCTGTTTTGTGTCATTTGATTCAATCGCCTCCACTGCTTCATAGGCTTCTTCGATTAAGAACGGGCGTAGAGAAAGATGATCTTGCTCACGATCCCATGGACAACCACATTCTTCATCTCTTAATATTTCCATTATCGATTTAAGTTCAGAGATGTTGCCAGAAAGTGGATTCGACGTGAGATGAGTAATTTGAGCTTTGATTTTTTTATTTGTTGACATTTTATTCTAATACTACGAAATTTGGCTTTTGGAAATCAGGATCGCTAGCTAATGCGAGTTGGTCGAAAATGGTGTGTATTACAAGATTTAGGATTTATATTCATGCTTGAATATATTTCTTACGTGATGAAATATCTAACTGGAAACCCATGCTCTGATAGGAATAAACTTAGGTCAACTGAAATGATTGCGCCAAAAATCCAAAAGTTGCTTCCCGGTGATTGGCAGACGTTTAAGTATCTGCGATTGAAGTCATTAAGTTTACATCCAAACGTATTTTCTCCATTAATTGACGAGTTTTCAAGGACAGACGAGGAATGGTTTAAATTCTTACAGAATCCAAAATTTCAGGGATTCCAACTCATTTTTAATGAAAAACCAATCGGACTTACTGGTATAATTGAAGATCGCAATTGCCCGAAAGGAACCACCGGCTTGTTTGTTATGAGTTATATCGAGGTCGAATTCAGGTCCCGAGGGTTTTCAAAATACTTTTATGATGCCAGAATAGAGTGGGCAAAAGAGTTCTCGTCATACAAAAAATTAATTGTGGGGCATCGGGAAGGGAATGAGTCTTCTCGACGTGCAAATCAAAAAGCTGGATTCAAATTGTTTGAAGTTGTTGATTGGAATTGGCCAGATGGAACTATGGATAAACTCTATCGATATGAGTTGATCATTTAACAAGAGTAAGGTGTAAAGTATTATGGCTGGTTATCTTCCTAAAAGTGTAGAGAAGTTTAGTAAAATTTCTGGTACAAAGGTCGCATTGATAGTTGGAATGTGGCATCGTGATTGTGTCGATAAAATGGTGAACAGGGCCGTAAGTGAGCTCCGTAATGTCGGCTTAAAGGATGACGATATCATTGTAAACTATTTACCTGGATCATTGGAATTGCCATACGCAGCTAATATTCTCTTTGAAAGCAAGCCAGAACTTGACGCAATTATTGCTTTTGGGATTGTTCTCCAAGGTGAAACTACGCACGATTCCACGGTGATTCAAACTGTTGTGGATGGATTTTTGAAAGTTTCGATGAAGCATTCTAAGCCTATTATCAATGAGGTCATTGGAGTCAAATGTATTGAAGATGCCGAGGCTAGGGCAACAGATGGACTTTCTAACAAGGGAGTAGAAGCTGTTTTTGCACTCTCAGAACTGATAAATTGGGAGAAATCTCTTTGTAAGCCGGCCAAAAAAACTGGATTCTAAGCCTAAGCGATTTTTAGTCTTAATCTCCTAATCGTCCAAACTGAACGAAGTTTCCTCTTTACTAGAGTCAAGTTCGTTTGTGGTATCTCGACTATCAACCCGATTAATGTTGCCGCTTTTAGGGCTTGCCTTTTCATCTGTAGATTTCTCACCGACGAGCTTAATTCGCAGTCTAAGATTATTGGCGCTATCTGCATTTCTCAAAGCTTCATCTAATGAAATTTTTCCAGATTTGTAGAGATCAAATAGGTGCATGTCGAATGTCTGCATTCCAATAGAGCTTCCTTTTTCCATTGCTTCTTTGAGGTCGCCAATTTGTTGCTTGTGAATTAAATCTTTTATTCTTGGGCTCCCAAGGAGTACTTCCACTGCGGCAGCACGTTGTTTGTCGACGGTCTTTACCAACCTTTGACTTACAATTGCTTTAAGATTCAAGCTCAGTTGAAGGTAGATTTGTTTATGCCTTTCTACTGGGAAAAAGTTCATGATTCTTTCCATGGCCTGGTTTGCATTGTTAGAATGTAAAGTCGCAAGACAAAGGTGCCCAGTCTCAGCAAACGAAATTGCAGCTTCCATTGTGGTGGAATCTCTGATTTCGCCGATCAATATTACGTCAGGTGCTTGCCTTAGTGCATTTTTTAAAGCCGATTCGTAAGAGTCTGTGTCCATACCAATTTCTCGTTGCGAGATAATTGACTTCTTATGGGTGTGGATAAACTCTAACGGGTCTTCGATCGTGATAATATGTCCTGCTTGAATCGAGTTTCGATAGTCGATCATTGCTGCAAGCGTCGTTGATTTACCTGAACCTGTTGCGCCTACTACAAGCGCTAGTCCACGTTTCGCCATTGAGATTTCTTTGAAAATTGAAGGGAGTTCTAATTCTTCAAAGGTTGGAATTTCTGTTTTGATCCTCCGAATTACAAGGGAAATACTGTTTTTCTGTCTGAAAATATTTACACGAAATCTTCCGAAGTCAGGGAAGTGCAAGGCTAAATTCATTTCGTTAGTTTTCTGAAATGTGGCCTGTTGCTCATCTTTCATTATCGAGAGAGCAAGCCGTTCCGTGTCTTCTGGGTCCAAAACTTTATTGCCAGCGGGTTTTACGGACCCCTTGATTCGATAACACGGTGCACTCTCGGCGCTGAGGTAGAGGTCGGAAGCGTCGTGTTCTTTCATTACGGAGAGAAGTTTATTTAAATCTAACATAATTTATTGCATTGGCATGTTGTTATTGTGACTACCTTCTTCAACTAATTGCGGATTTAGACCTTTTTCAATAGCCGTTTCAGCGGTAATTAGATTGTTAGCAAGGTGCTCCAATAGAGACATCTCCATTGTTTTCATCCCCACATTTTGTCCAGTCTGAATCGCGCTTGGCAGTTGGTGAATTTTTCCTTCACGAATTAGATTTTTAACTGCGCTGGTGCCAACCATTATTTCTAATGCCGCAACACGACCTCCACCAGTTTTTTTACATAATGTTTGAGTGATTACAGCCTGCATTGACTCCGCCAACATCGCTCTAACTTGAGCCTGTTGGGCTGGTGGAAATACATCAATGATTCGGTCGACTGTTTTTGGTGCGCTTGATGTATGTAATGTTCCCATCACAAGGTGGCCTGTCTCTGCTGCAGTAAGTGCTAGTTGGATAGTTTCTAAGTCTCGCATTTCCCCAACGAGAATGATGTCGGGATCCTCTCGCAGTGCAGCTTTTAGAGCGTTTGCGAAACTTTCAGTGTGTGGACCTACTTCGCGTTGATTAACAAGACATTTTTTGCTTTGATGAACAAACTCGATTGGATCTTCGATCGTAAGAATGTGAAGTTTACGCTCTTCGTTAATTTGATTTATCATTGCAGCCAAAGTCGTAGACTTACCGGACCCCGTTGGTCCTGTTACTAGAATTAGGCCTTTTTCTCGGCGAGTCAACTTCGATAGAATAGAAGGAAGTCCTAATTGCTCCATCGTAAGAATTGTTGTTGGAATTAATCTGAAGACAGCACCCATACCACGACGTTGTCTAAAAATATTCACTCTGAATCGAGCTGATTCTCCAAGTTCAATAGAAAAGTCAATGTCAGATTTTTCTTCGAAAATTTTTCTCTGACTATCTCCCATAATATCATATAGCATTGACTGGGTTTGCTCTAAAGTTAAAGAGGGGACTTTAATTCTTTGCATCTGGCCATCCACTCTCATTGCTGGTGGTTCGCCTGAACTTATATGTAGATCCGAGCCTTTTTGTTGATAGCAAAACTGTAGAAGTTGCGTTATGTCTAAAACTCCTTCCATATCTAACGATTGCCTTTTAATATTTAATCGATAAGTAAAATCTTGCTAAGAAAACGGTTTCTTCAGTTCGGTATGCGCTAACCTGAAATCCTGCTAAATACAGTTTGGTATTTTTAGCCATTTAACCTATTCAAATTAATAGTCTTATTTTTTATCTTCGTCTTAGAATTCTTTCGAAAAGCGAAATCTATTCTAAGAGTATTATGATCGGCAGAAAGCTCGATATCCTTGAGAAGATAGGTGTTTTTGAAGAGGGTTCGTGCAGAAAATTCATGGTAATATGAGCATTTTCCTCCTGAGTGGTATTCCTCGAGGTGGCGTGGTCTTAACTGTAGGTGGTTCTCAATGTATTTGGGTACGGGATTTTGATAGTATTTCTTTTCCCGTGTTCTGGATCCCTGCCTTCGAGTCTGTTCTAGTAATATGGAATTTTTGTGTCTCTACCGTTATCCAGCGCCTCGCCGTCATTCCTGCGGAGGAGTCTGTCCGAGTAATACAAGTTGGATTTTTTTGCCGTCATCCTCGCGAACGCGGGGATCCAGGTGATTGAAAACATTAGTTCTCCTGGATCCCTGCTTTCGCAGGGATGACGGTTTTGTCCCAATTCATATTACTCGGACAGACTCGAAGGCAGGAATCAAGGACTTGTATGGGTTCCGCACGTACAACAACCGCAATTTCTGCTAAAACAGTGTGAAATAGTCCTCCTGGATTCCCGCTTCGCGGGGATGATGGGGCAGCTCATGATGACGGGTCAGCTGTGGATGATGGGTCAGGTTGGGCATGATAGACCGATGTGGTTTCTCGAAGAGATCATGGAAATTATAATAGTGAGGATTAGTAAGGGTGAGCCTACGGCATGTGAAATTTGGCAAATTTAAAACGTGAACTGTAAATTGCTATAACAGTTTAAAACTAATTAGATATTTGCTACCATGCGTTGATGAATTTAAAGCTGTCCACAAACTTGAAAGATAACCCTATCGCAGAATCAATGCGGTTGTTGTTAAGCGCATCCGAAAGTGAATTTCAAATTGTTCTGGTAAAAGATAATAATCTTGGACGGCAATTAAGAGATGCAATATTAGATTTTTTGGATATTGAGAATGATGGCGAAGAGGGGCGTCCACTAGACGAAGTTGGAAATTATCAAACTTTTCCCCTGTTTTATCCTTCTTTGGAGTTTTCTCCATTTGAGCAAGTTAAGACTGACATAATTAATATTTCTGAAAGAATATTAACGAGGTTTCAATTAGTCGCGCGCAACGAGTCTGAGACAAGGAACAAGAAAAATATCTTCATTCTCCCTTTGCCTGTTTTGCTGGAAAGGTCTGAGTCTTTTTCTGAATTTGTCAAAAGGGTCCTGGTTCTTGAAGTCGATTCGAAAATTGCTTTGGACGATATTCAAAGTAAACTCGTATTTCTTGGTTACGAGATCGTACCTAAGGTAATGGATATTGGGCAATGTAGCATTAGAGGATCTATATTAGATGTATATTCTCCTTTGCATGGATCTCCGTTAAGAATTGAATTTTCTTCTGGCCGGGTTCTAAGCATAAGGACTTTCGGATTAGAAGAACAACGATCTACTTCTATCGTCAAAATTGCGAAAATTTCTCCAGTGTCAGAGCGATACATCGAGTCTCCATTTGAAGACTTTGTTGAAAACAAGGTCATTCCAGAAATAAGGAGCAGGGGAGAAGAACTTGAACTTCCTACTTCAAGTATTAGAATGATAGAAGAGCGCTTAAGAAACGGTAGTTTTTTTCCTGGAAACGAAATTTTTCTTAATCAATTTTCTAATCATACTGGTTCAATCTTAGAGAACTTCTCATCCCAAGCTGTTCTATCATATTTTGGTGTGGGAGATTTAGCTCATGAATTGAGTTCTTCGTATGATATTTTAATTCGAGATTATGACCAAGCAAAATCTAATGGTTTGGTCCTTCCAGAGTTAGTTGAATTTCTAAACGAACAAAGTGATGTACTCGAACTCCTGCAGCGGAGGGGCTCTCCTCCAAACCTGAGTGCCGAAGAGGTTTTAATAGAAGAAATTGATATTGAAAACGAGATATTGAATTCAAATACTGAAAATAGAGATAGTACTGGAGAAGGTATTTTCTCACAGCTTACGTCACTGCTTAGGTCTTTTAGTGATAAAAATTTTACCACATTGATTTCGGTTGGTTCTGTGCAACGTAAGAAATTGCTGGTAGATGAATTCTCCAAGCAAAAGACCCCGTATGTCAACCTTGAAGCACCCATTAAGGTAGTTTCTGACATTGGAAATGAGTTGGCACAAAAGTACGGCAAAATCTTTTTAAGTACTAAGACTTTTCAGTCAGGACTAAAGATTCCTAAATTAAAGTTTGCACTGATCTCAGAAAGTGAAATTTTTAAAACTCGCTCGATTACCTATAAAAAATTGCCGTTCAAGCGTAGTAGTTTTCGTGCTGTTATCTCTAATTTATCTCAGTTGTCGATAGGTGATTTAGTCGTCCACGAATTGTATGGAATTGGTAAATTTCATGGACTAAAAAAAATTGAACGAGACGATGCGAAGGGAGAGTTTCTTGATGTAGAATATGGTGGCGGTTCTCGATTGTATGTTCCGATTCAGGATTTTTCAAAGGTGGGTAAATTTCAAAGTTCCGATGCTACGCCACCTCCTTTAACGGTCTTAGGATCGGGTCGATGGGAAGCAAGTAAGCAGAAAATTAAAAATGAGATCGCGGCATTAACCGCAAGTTTATTGAAAACTTATGCTGTTAGGACTCTGATGAAAGGGTTCAGTTTCCTAAAAAAAGCTAAGGAAGAAGATGAATTCTCAAATACATTTGCATTCGTTGAAACCGAAGATCAAGCTAAAGCGATTAACGACGTCTTGTCCGATATGGAATTGGAAAAGCCGATGGATCGTTTGGTTTGTGGAGATGTCGGCTTTGGTAAAACGGAAGTTGCTATGAGGGCAGCTTTCCGTAGTGTGATGTCTGGTAAACAAGTGGCGCTTGTTGCTCCTACTACCTTGTTAGTTGATCAACATTATAAAAATTTCCGTGAAAGATTTGCTGATTTTGGGGTTTCTGTTGGTGTTTTAAATCGTTTTAAGAATCGGAAGGAAATAAAGCAGACATTGTTGGATCTTAGAGACGGTAAGATCGACATAATTATTGGAACACATCGGCTTTTACAGAAAGACGTTGAATTTTCGAAATTGGGTCTTCTCATTATAGACGAAGAGCATAAATTTGGAGTAGCCCAAAAAGAGTCTTTAAAGAGCTTCCGAGTGGAAATCGATGTGCTAACTTTGACTGCTACGCCGATACCAAGAACTCTTCAGCAGGCGTTACATGGCACTAGAGAGTTGAGCGTTATTGAGACTGCCCCTCTAGGACGAAGACCTGTCGGTATTAAAGTTGGACAATTCTCAAAAGAACTTTTTTTTGAAGCAATCGATCGAGAAATTTCTAGAGGCGGTCAGGTATATGTTGTTCAGCATTTGATTAGCGGGTTAGTAGATGTCCTACAGTCAATTAAGGATCTACGACCAGATATTTGTTGCGAGATGGCGCATGGGAAACTTAAAGGAGAAGCACTTTCCGATATTATGACGAGATTTTATGATGGTTCTATCAAGGTCTTGGTCAGTACAGCTATTGTAGATTCGGGACTTGATGTTTCTAACGCAAATACAATCATTATTCTCGATCCTCAAGATTTCGGCCTAGCCCAACTTTACCAACTTAAAGGGAGAGTTGGTAGAGGAGATAAGCGAGCTATGGCCTATTTACTATATTACAACTTCTCGACATTGACGGACGATGCTAAACGAAGGCTTTCCGTTATGGAAAGTCAAGATTCTGCTGGCAATGGATTCAAATTAGCTATGCAAGATATGGAAATAAGAGGGGCGGGAAGTTTATTTGGAAAAGATCAGTCTGGGCACGTTCAGGCCGTTGGTTTTGATATGTATTTTAAGATCTTAGAAGAAGCCGTTGCGATTGAAAAAAGCAGACGTGGTCAAGTAGTAGGAGAAACTAAGCAAATTAGCTATGATCCTGACTTAAACTTTGGTGTTGATTTGGTCATTTCAGAGGATATTGTTCCGGACTTACAAGAACGACTAATTCTATATCAGAGATCCCTTGATATCGACTCGTGGGACGCGCTTTATGAATTTGTGGAGGAACTTAACGATAGGTTTGGCAGAACTGATCAGGCAGTGGAGAACCTCTTGCATTATATGCTAATAAGAAATTTTTCCCGAAAATTGTTGATTTCTAAGATTTTCATTCGAGAAAACACGGTTAACATTAGTTTATTGGTTGAGAGTGGTTTTATGAAATTGGCAAAAAGTAAAATTATTGGAGCCAAAGTCTTAAACAATTCCCAGGTGAAATTTAGAGTCGAAAATTTAAATGAATTAGCAAGGATCTTAGGCAACATTGTAGAAGATTTGAAATAGCTATTTTATAATTTTCCACTTTTTTAAACTCTCGATGGTATTTTCACGACGCCTTGCCTTTGGAATTCCCATATTTGTAGACCGTTCAGATACTTCGTATATTTTCTTCCCAAGAAGGTCGATTAAGTGTTGAGATCTTGTTATCCAAAATTTTTTTTGTTTTGGAGTTTGTTCATCGTATCTTTCGTAGAAGTTTTTTAAGTCGTCTATTTCGCTGTTCTCTAAGCAGGTATCGATCATATGCAGGAGTTGTTCCTGATCATCTATAATCGTTTTCAATTCGAATAGTAGTCTTGCGCCTTCTGCACCTAGAGAATTTGAATAGAGGTTTGCATGATTAGAAATAATTGAGATTTGATCTTGCAGTTCCTCTAAGATTGGCACTTCATTTCGAAGTTTAATTTTAGCTTTTCGTCGAACTTTGTAATAGCTAGTAATAAAATCGAGAATCATGAGGGCCAGTAAAACTAGGGCACCGCCAATGATCATATATAATGTCTCTTGATCAATATCTCGAATTAGATTTAGTATTTTCATGTATTTAGCATTCTATGATTTTCCTTCTTCATTTATTTTGTCGTCTTTTTTGTGATATTTCTTAAATATGGTAAATTGCAACTTAACTCTTTATTTTTATTGCGTATAATCAATACTTGAAACAAATATATAACATGCTTAGTCGTATTTTCTTTTTCATTCTACCCGTTGTCTTTGTCTCGTTAGGTGGGGAGGCTAAATGCGAAATTTTGGATAGAGTGGTCGCGAGTGTCGAAGGATCGCCTGTTACTGAACTGGAGGTGTTGAAAGAGCTTGGTAAAATATCACCTGGTCACAATTCGACCTTGCCTTTGAGTAAGGAAAATCTGAAACTCGGTCTTACGGGAATTTTACTTGATCGAGAAGCTGCGCAGTTAGGAATTTCAGTATCTGAAGAAGATATTGATCAACAGATTAACTATGTGATGCAAAGAAATAATTTTTCTAAGGAACAATTTGAAGAAAGTTTAAGCAGTGCGGGAATGACAGTTGATCAATATAAGCAGAAATTGACCAGTGAACTAAACCGTAATCGCGTGATTTCTACGGCTTTGAAAAATAGGGTGCAAGTTAGTAACGAGGAGTTGCGAACCTATTTAGCTTCTTCAAATGATGAATCCTCTAAGGAGCTTGATAGCGAATCAGATAAGTTTGGATTGTTGAAAATAATTTTGGTAGATTCGGATTTTAATGAAGAGGAGGAATCGAAGAGTATCACAGAGTTATTAAAGAACGGTGGGGAATGTGAAACTTACAGTTCTGCGGATATAAAGAAATGTTTGAATCTTGGTATATTTGAAGAAGCTGACCTAAGAGAAGATTTTGCAAAAGCATTAGATGACGTCGATGACATGAAATTCAGTAAAGTTCTGAATGACAATGAAGATTTTGTATTGATGAAAACAGAGCCTTCACTTTTGAGAAAGCTAACTTCTATTCAAAAGGATATTAAAGATAGACTTCTCCAAGAAAAATTTAAGGTAGAGGCAGAGAAATATTTAGAAAACGAATTATTTGAGAAATTTTTAGTTGAAACTCATTTTTAAAGGACGACATGTTAAATAAAGCTATTTTCAGAGAATACGATATCAGGGGTGTGTATGGGAAAGATATTGATGAATCTTTTGCTGAAAAATTAGGAAAGGCTTATGCAAGGAAATTGAAGAGTGAGCTAGGTGAAAAATCAAGCTATTTGGTGGGCGTTGGAAGAGATTGTCGATTGAGTGGTCCTTCGATCGTTAAAAGCTTAGTTACTGGGCTAATCTCAGAAGGCATTGATGTTTTGGATTGTGGCATGGGACCAACTCCTCAATTATACTTTTCTGTTTTTTCACATAATTTGAATGGTGGTATTCAAGTCACCGCTAGTCATAATCCGGGTGATCAAAACGGTTTCAAGATGATGATCGGGAAGGGCACGCTAAGCGGAGAAAAAATCCAAGATCTATACAATCGTATGTTGAAAGTCGGAGATTCTGAGAATCCTAAGTCCGACGTTGTCGGTCAATGTCGCTCGGTTGACGCAGCTAACGAATATTTACATTTTCTAACAGAGTCTTCTGCTAAGTACATAGGAAAAAGAAAACTTAAAGTCGTCGTAGACGGTGGAAACGGAGTCGGTGGTCCCGTAGGCGTTCCTTTATTAAGAGCGTTAGGATGTGAGGTTATTGAAATCTTCACAGATCCCGATGGTCGATTCCCAAATCATCATCCTGATCCGACAGTTCTTGAAAATATCGTTGAGATGAGACGGGTGGTTCTAGAAGAAAAAGCTGACCTTGGAATCGCATGGGACGGTGACGCGGATAGAATAGGTGTCGTTGACGAAAATGCTGACCCGATTTTTGGAGACATGTTGCTTGTTATATTCGGTCGAGCTTTGTTGAAGGAGGTTCCAAACCCTACAATTATTGGGGATGTTAAATGTTCTCAGTTAATGTTCGATACTTTGGAAAAAGAAGGGGCCAATGCTGTTATGGCAAAAACGGGCCATAGTTTAATTAAAGCTAAATTAAAAGAGTTGAACGCTGAGATAGCAGGTGAGATGAGCGGGCATATGTTTTTTGCTCATCGATACCTAGGTTTTGACGATGCGCTATATGCTGCCGCAAGGTTAATTGAAATTCTTAGTCAGACTGATAAAAAATTAAGCGAATTGCTCTCTGATCTACCTAAAACGTGTAATACACCAGAAATTCGTTTTGATTGCCCTGATGAAATTAAATTCAAGGTTGTTGATTTGGTGAAAGAAGATATGAAAGAATTTGATGTCGATTCATTGGACGGAGTGCGAGTGAAGTTTGAACACGGCTGGGGATTGGTAAGGGCGTCGAACACTCAAGCAGCGTTAGTTATGCGTTTTGAAGCAAACAACGAAGATAATCTACAGAAATATCGCAGCGTTTTTGAGGAAAAGATTGAAAGAGCAGTTAAAAAACAGACATCTTAATCTTCGACTTTCGGCTGGTTTTGCGCCACTCTCAAATCCTTTTTTGACTTTGCCATGCACTGCTGGGGCAGGCAAAGTCTTCAAATTTAGAAAACCACTTATCGATCAATCCTTATTTGAGTATCTTGATCTCGACGAAGAGTTTAAAAGATTTATAGAAGTCTTGAAATGGAAATGTCAGTCCTGTGGAGATGCTCTAAGCAAGATTTTAGAATTGTCCGAGGATGATAGAATCTATTCAGGATTTCGAATCTCAGAAATTTCCTCTTCAGCGGATTTTTTATTGGAAGCTGATCGATATGGAGTAAACCGAATTTTCTTAGAAAACGTCGGTTTTTTAGATGTCGGCGAAAAAAAAACATTTCATATCTTAAAAGATAAAGAAGAATCTGAGATTTGCTTCTTTGTTCGAGAGGAGCTTCGTGCTCCAACCACATTGCAGAAAAAATTAACAGTGTCTTCAGATGAATCAATTAGCTATTTCTCGATAGCTGATAAAACTGTGTTAGAGTTTCTTACAATTAGTTATTGTAAGAAATGTCACGTAAAGGTTTCAAATAAAACGCTCAAAGAGGTTAATAGAGACGTATTGAAGACTTTAACTTCTGACAAGAAGGTTTTGTTTTTTATCGAAGTTGTAAGGTTAATTAAACCGGATTTTGATTTTGTCGAAGGTCGAATTTCTCAGCTTTCATTGCCTCAAATCTATCTACTAGGCATTCTTAACAGACTCTATTTTACAAATATTGAGATTCAAGATGACTCAAGTTTTCCAATATTTAGTGAATTTAGAGAAGACCTATTGGTTAAAATAAAGGAGCTTACCGAAGACCTTTTCCTTACGAACAATAACAAATTTTATCAATCTGCTCTAAGGAATTCTGTTTCTGCCAGTAAAATATTTGAAAATTTAAGTTTAGAAAA